>NZ_JBLWMW010000019.1:0-72488 GCF_048515945.1 Pseudoalteromonas 'SMAR' | reverse complement strand
AGCAAGTCCGGAACGACGACCTGGTGTAGGCGCGATTTTATATCGCGATAAAAAGATATCGATGTCGGTGCAATGGTTTTATATGGATTACGGAGCAAGTCCGGAACGACGACCTGGTGTAGGCGCGATTTTATATCGCGATAAAAAGGTATCGATGTCGGTGCAATGGTTTTATATGTATTCCGGATCAAGTCCGGAATGACGACCTGGTGTAGGCGCGATTTTAAATCGCGATTATTTTTTAAATAATATGGAAAGAGCTGTGCTCAAGAACAATAAAATAACACTATTTGCACTCTTAACCGTTTTAAGCCTTGGCAGTGGTGCGCTGCAAGCAAGACACGAAGTCGAAATTGATGGCTTAGTGATGGATCAGTCCATCAGTCGCTTTGGCCATCAATTTTACTTTCAATTTTCACAGCTGTGGCGTGATGTACCAGACACCGCAGGCGTCAACGTCACCATCAAAGAAACGGTGTTGCCACGAGCTGGAACGCGATTAGAAGTGGTAATGAACGACAAAACCGTTTATGCCACAGCCATGGGCAGACGCGGTGGTTCGGTCGATGAGCGAGTGGAAACGGCCATATTTGCCATTATGGATGCCATGGCAAGACAACACTATCAACAAGGCTCCAAAGATTTAGCTAGTAGCGGGTGGTAACCATGACAACAAAAATAATCAGCAGCCTCGTTGCGTTAAGCTGCTTTTCTGCGGCGGCAACAGAAATTGTATATAAACCCATTAACCCCTCATTTGGTGGCAATCCACTCAATGCCAATATGTTGTTAAGCAAGGCACAAGCGCAAAACAAGCACCGTGCGCCAATCATAGAGAAAACCTATGGCGAAAAATTCCAAGAATCGTTAGAGCGAACGTATTTAAACCGTATGGTGAGGGAGATCACCGATGTTGCCTTTGGCGATGACGTGGAAAATAGCGTGTTTAACCAAGACGCCATGTTTATGAGTGGCGACTATCAAATTCAGGTGATCACTAGCACATCTGACTCGATCACGGTAAAGATCACCAATATTATTTCCGGTGAAGAGACCATTCTTGAAGTGCCGAGGTTCTCTTGATGTGGCGTGTAGTGTTGCCGGCATTGTCTCTTGTGCTTGGCGGTTGTAGTAATATTTCTCGTGTCTTACCTCCCGAACAAACCACAGCCGTAGCGCTGGCAGCGACCCCAGCCTTTGCCGAGCTAAAATCACTGCCAATACCGAAGGGTCGGATCCCGGTGTCGGTGTATTCTTTTCGTGACCAAACTGGGCAATATAAGCCACAAGAAAATGTCAGCTCCTTTTCAACGGCTGTAACCCAAGGCGCCAACTCCATATTGATGCAAGCGTTGCATGAAACCGATTGGTTTCTACCAGTTGAGCGCGAAGGACTACAAAACCTTCTTACCGAGCGAAAAATCATCCGTGCTGCGGTCGAGGATAAGCAGGCTGCTCCTTTACCACCGCTGATGACAGCAAAAATCATTTTGGAAGGCGGCATTATTAGTTACGATTCCAATGTCCGTACCGGTGGTTTAGGGATGGAATACTTTGGTATTGGTGCCTCTGAGTTGTATCGCGAAGACGTCATTTCTATCTATATGCGGGCCGTGGATGTCCGCACCGGCCAAGTGCTGCTTTCGGTGGCCAGCAGCAAAAAAGTGCTTTCAATGGAAGTGCGTGCGGGGTTATTTCGTTATGTCAGCTATAAACGCCTAGCTGAAGCTGAAGGCGGGTATAGTGACAACGAACCCATGCACATTTGTGTCACTCAAGCCATTGAGAAAGCCCTAACCTTAATGGTGAAGCAGGGAATTGATAAAGGCATCTGGGCCGCTGCGGGGTAGCCTACCCTATTGACTCTGTATCCAACTTGGAGTGGCGACTTTTCTAGAGGTGTTTTTAAATCGCGATTGTTTTTATGAGTTTATATCGCGAGAGTGAGCATGATTATGGCTTGGGGTTTAGGCATCACGAGGGAGGCCTTTTTCAATAATTCGGATCAGTCTGGCTTCTTTGCGCTTTGCTACCTGCAGCTTTTGTTGCTGTTGCTGCAGTGCCCAATCAATATGCTCTTGCACCAAAGGTGAAACTTGCGGGCGCTTTTCTTCTAATGCGGCTATCACTCCATCACTGTAAGGGGCATTGCCGAGTCCCACGGCAAGGTTTCGTAGCCAGCGCTCATGGCCAATGCGGCGAATTGGGCTGCCTTCGGTGTTTTTTAAGAAGGTGGCTTCATCCCAGGCGAACAAAGTGAGTAGCTCTTGGTCTTTTAGTTGGCTGCGGGGGTGAAAATCCGCCTCATCGGTAATTTTACCAAAGCGGTTCCAAGGACACACCAGCTGGCAATCATCACAACCATAAATGCGGTTGCCAATGGCGCTGCGAAATTCTTCGGGGATGGCTCCTTGTAATTCAATGGTAAGGTAAGAAATGCAGCGCCGAGCATCGACAACATAGGGTTCCACAATAGCGCCAGTAGGGCACAGCGTCATGCAAGCGGTGCAGCGACCACAGCCCTCTTCGCTGGTGGGGTTATCCACGGGAAGGGGAATATCAACAAACAGCTCTCCTAAGAAAAACCACGAGCCGGCTTGTTTGTGCAGTACTAGGCTATTTTTACCTCGCCAGCCCAGCCCCGCTTTTTCGGCAATTTGCCGCTCCAACACCGGCGCGGAGTCAACAAAGGGCCGAAACCCAAGTCCAGCCACGTGCTGTTCAATCTTTTGCCCCAGCTTCTTAAGTCGATTGCGCATGACTTTGTGGTAATCGCGGCCTAAGGCATAACGAGAAATATAGGCTGTGCTTTTATTACTAAGGGCGCGAGCAAAACTGGCTTCAGGGGGCAAGTAATTCATCTTCACCGCAATGACCCGTTGCGTGCCGGGCACCAGCTCTGCCGGACGAGCTCGCTTCATACCATGGGCAGCCATATACTCCATTTCACCGTGAAAGCCAGCATCGAGCCAGCGCTGCAGCTGCACTTCATGTTCACTTAAGTCAATGTCGGTGATCCCCACTTCGGCAAAGCCAAGTTCTTGGCCCCATTGCTTAATTTGTTTTGCAAGTTCACTATAATTAATACTATTGCTGGTCACAGGAAGAAATCATGGCTGTTGAATACACCGATAATTTACCACAATTCGCCTATAGCGCCCAACAGGTTCAGAAAAATGAAGGGCAAGCGGCGCAAATGTCGGGAACCACCCTGAGTGAATTGATGCAGCGAGCGGGCCAGGCCGCTTTTCGCTTTATCCAAGACCATCAAGCACCGCAAAGTCGTATTTTGATCCTCACAGGAAAAGGCAATAATGCCGGTGATGGCTTTGTGGTGGCGCGCTTATGTCAGCAAGCGGGATTTAACGTCACGGTGTGGGCGCTGTTTGACCCCGAGCAATTACAAGGGGATGCGCAAAAGGCGTATCAGGCTTTTAAAGGAGAGGTGGTCACTAATGACAACGCCTTGGCGTTAGGTGATTTTAACTTAATTGTTGATGCTGTGTTTGGCACCGGCTTCAGAGGCGAACTGCCCGCCAATGTCGCCGCTTGTTTTGCAAAAGTAAATCCTTTGGCATGCGAAAGGTTAGCGCTGGATGTTCCTAGCGGCGTCAATGCCACTAGCGCGACTGTGGCAGCATCGAGCTTTGTTGCCAGCGCCACGGTGACTTTTATTGCGCTAAAAAAAGGCTTATTAACGGGCAGTGCTAAGCGCTGTGTTGGCAGGCTGTATCATGCAGGTTTAGAAGTCAGCGAGAGCTTTAAGGCGCTGGTTGAGCCCGAAGTGAGCTTTTTAAATCATACCACCTTAATGGCGGCACGGCCCGTCCGCGCTCTGGATAGCTACAAAAATAGCCATGGTCATGTGCTGCTGATTGGCGGTAATCGTGGTATGCCTGGTGCGATCCGCCTCGCTGCAGAGGCGGCGCTGCGCTCTGGTGCGGGCTTGGTATCGGTGGCCACGCATCCAGATAACGTAGCCACGGTGATCCAAGGGCGCTATGAGTTAATGGTCCATGGCGTTAGTAATACCGCATCCCTAGAGCCTTTGTTAGCCAAGGCCACTGTGGTGGTGCTAGGACCTGGATTGGGCCAAGATTCATGGAGCCAAGCGTTATTTACTCAAGTACTGGAAAGCGACTTACCCATGGTGATTGATGCCGATGGCTTAAACCTATTGGCTGAGCACACGGCCCGCAAAACCAATTGGGTATTAACGCCGCACCTTGGCGAAGCAAAACGCTTAATTGCCAATACCGAAGACGCCATCGACGAGCAGAACCGCTTCCAATTGGCAGCCGCCATCAGTGCTCAATACAATGCGGTGAGTGTGCTCAAAGGGCCAGGCTCGCTAATTTGTCAGCAAAGTAGAGTGAATATTAACCGCTCAGGCTGTGCAGCAATGGCCAGTGCTGGGATGGGCGATGTGTTATCTGGTATTATTGGCAGTTTAATGGCGCAGGGGATGGAACCATTTGCCGCTACTAACCTAGCCGTGTATATTCATGGTTTAGCCGCTGAGCTGGCCGCGCGTGATGGCGAAAAGGGACTATTAGCCGGTGATTTATTCGAACACATTCGAGGTATTTTAGAATGACAGAGAGTCATTTACGATTCGACTTGGCTGATGAGACAGCAACAGTGGCAATGGGTGGAGCGCTGGCACAGGTGATCCGCGAGGGCGCTGTGTTATTTCTGCATGGCGACTTAGGCGCAGGTAAAACCACGTTAACACGAGGGGTGATCCAAAAATTGGGTCATTCAGGTAAGGTAAAAAGTCCCACTTATACCCTAGTTGAACCTTATGAACTGGCTGATGTCTCAATATATCATTTTGATTTATATCGCCTTGGTTCACCTGAAGAGCTAGAATTTATGGGGATCCGAGACTACTTTGATAGCCGCGCTGTGTGCATTGTGGAATGGCCAGAAAAAGGCCAGGGCTTTATTCCTGAGCCCGATTTAGACGTCACCATGAACTATGTTGGTGAAGCACGTGAAATCCATTTACAGGCGCGTTCCAAGCGTGGCGAGGCATTATTACAACAATTACAAGCTTATGCGTAACCTGCTGAGATACTTTTATTGCTTACTAACCATTGGGCTGTTACTGCTTAGTAGCCCTAGTATTGCCCAAAATAAAATAGAAGGTGTGCGTGTTTGGCCTTCGCCGGAAAGCACCCGTGTGGTGTTCGACATGAGCGGCAAGCCAGACTACAGCTATTTTGTCTTGAAAAATCCACTGCGCTTGGTGATTGATATCAACAACACGCAACAGCGCAAAGCTTTTCCAAGTATCCCGCCGGAACACAAGGTCATTAATAAAATTCGTCACAGTACCCCCAAGGCGAGTAATTCGGCGCGGATTGTTATCGAACTGAGCCGCAGCGCCAAACCAAAAATATTTGCCTTAGCGCCCACTGGCCCCTACAAAAACCGTTTGGTGGTCGACTTGTATGGCAGCAAAATGAGCGCTTACAGCAGCGACAGCAATAAAACCCGAAAACCGCGAGTGCAAGACCGCGATATTATTGTCGCTATTGATGCCGGACACGGTGGTGAAGACCCCGGCTCAATTGGGCCGTCTGGGGTGTATGAGAAGCTGGTTACCTTACAAATTGCCAAGCGCTTAGCGCGCTTAGTCGACAGCCAGCCGGGTATGCGCGCGAAACTTATCCGCACCGGCGATTATTATCTTAAATTGAATACCCGAACCGCCAAAGCTCGGGAGCGTAAAGCAGACTTTTTTGTTTCTATTCATGCTGACGCCTTTACCAGTCCACAACCTCGCGGGGCATCGGTGTGGGTGTTATCACTGCGCCGCGCCAACTCCGAAATTGGTAAATGGTTAGAGGATAAAGAAAAGCATTCACAGCTGTTAGGCGGGGCCGCCGATTTAATTAAAGATACGGCCAATGAAAAATACTTAGCCAAGGCGCTGTTGGACATGTCGATGGAGCATTCCATGAAAACCGGCTTTGAAGTGGCGGAAGAGGTGGTGAAGGGCCTAAGAAAAGTCGCTAAAATGCATAAAAAGCGGCCGCAAGCAGCTAATTTTGGGGTGCTGAAGTCCCCTGACATTCCGTCAATATTGGTGGAAACCGGTTTTATTTCAAACCCACAAGAAGAAAAATTACTGACTTCGCCACATTATCAAGAACGTTTAGCCCGTGCTATTTTTGGCTCGATTAAAGGCTATTATGAAAAGCACCCGCCAGATAACTCGTTATTTGCGCGATTAAAATCAAATAAGCCGGTGCGTCATAAGGTCAAAAGTGGCGAGTCTTTGAGCGTGCTTGCCAGTCGCTATGGCATTACCGTGCGTGAGTTAAAACGAGCAAACAACTTAAAAAATAATACCCTGTATATCGGCCAAGTGTTAACCATCCCGAAAGCGTAATTTATGACTATAGCAGTGTTACCAGCGCGGCTGGCAAACCAAATAGCCGCCGGCGAGGTGGTAGAACGGCCAGCTTCGGTGGTCAAAGAGCTGGTGGAAAACAGCATTGATGCTGGCGCCAATCGCATTCACATCGACATTGAACGTGGCGGTCATAAGCTGATCCGCATTCGCGATAACGGCAAAGGCATTGTCAAAGAAGAGTTAATGCTGGCTCTGTCTCGTCATGCCACCAGTAAATTAAAAAGCCTCGATGATCTTGAGTGCATTGCTTCGCTTGGGTTTCGCGGGGAAGCGTTGGCGTCTATTAGCTCGGTGTCGAGACTGACACTAAGTTCAAAACCGGCGCAGCAAGAAACCGCCTGGCAGGCGTTTGCCGAAGGCCGCGATATGGAAGTGCAGATCCAGCCTACGGCCCACCCAGATGGCACCACCATCGAAGTCAAAGACTTGTTTTTCAATACCCCAGCAAGACGGAAATTCTTGCGCACCGAAAAAACCGAGTTTAGTCATATCGACGAGCTGGTAAAACGCATTGCTTTGAGCCGCTTTGATATTGCCATTACCCTTACCCACAATCAAAAAGTGGTGCGACAATATCGACCACGACGCTTTGAGCAGGGCGTAGAACGCGTGGCACAGGTGGGTGGTAAGGTGTTCTCACGCCAAGCCAGCTATGTTGAATCGGGCCATGATGGCTTAAAGTTGTTTGGCTGGGTGTTGCCCGCTGGTACCAGCAATAGCACCCAATACACTTACGTGAATGGCCGCATGATGCGCGACAAGTTGATTTTGCACGCCATTCGTCAAGCGTTTGAGGAGTCGACCGGGCACGAGGAATTGCCAGGGTTTGTGATTTATCTGGAGCTAGACCCGCGCCAAGTCGACGTCAATGTCCATCCTGCCAAACATGAAGTGCGTTTTCATCAGGCACGTTTGGTGCATGATTTTATTGTCCAAGCCATCAAGCAGGTGGCCGCCAACGAACTCGACTTAAGCGGCGACGATGACCAACGCGCTCTGTCTAATCAGAGCTTCTCTGGCCACGAGCTGGCTGCTGAGCCATTGCCTCAGCACGACCATCACAGTTATCGCTCCAGTTTACAGCCCAGTTATGAGAAGTCCAGCGGCAGTGGCGCGCCGAAAAGCAGTGCTGGCTCGCCAATTTCTGACGGTGGTTATCACCGCGCCGCTGCCAGCCCCAGCAGTGGCAAAAAACAAGTAAACGTGAATCAGCTTTATCAAGGTCTGTCACATCAGCAAATGTCACACTTTGATAAGGTGACAGAGCAGCAACCGGTGTCGTTGCCAGAGCAACCACCAGTAGCGCCGGCCAGTGCAGCAAAGTGGATGATGTTGAGCCAAGGCAAGGTGTTGGTAAAACATCAACAAGCACTGTTACTCGGTGATTGCAAACACGGTTTGCGGCCACTTTGGCAACAACAAATTGAACAAGATGGCACCTTACAAGGGAAAGCCTTACTGCTGCCAGTGCGAGTTAAACTCGATAAGCAGGCGTTAACTGAACTTAATCAGGCACAAACTTGGCTGGCAATTGTTGGCTTTGATATCGAGCTATTTGATGGCCATGTGTTAGTTAAAAAGTTGCCGGTGTCGTTATACAGCGTCGATGTGAGTGAGCTTATCAGTGCGGTACTCGACTTTAGCGCTGAGCCTTCGGTTGCTGAATGGTTACAGTGGCTGGAGCAGCATACCCCGGCGAGCTATTTTGCTAGTCAACACTTTGAGCAAGTACACCATAAACTGTTGCAGCAGCCACAAAGCGTTGCTGCGATTATTGAGAATGGCAAAACAGTGGCGACTGATGAGCTTGTTGCCTGGTTAGTAGGGCAGTAAATCCGCTGATTTGGCTATTAATTACAGGTGACTATCAGCTATAATGTCCCTTTGGTGTCGTCAGCAAAAAGGTTAGAAGTGAATCAGTTACCCGTTATTACCATTATGGGGCCCACCGCGGCAGGAAAGACCGCCTTAGCCATTGAGCTATGTCAGGCCCTGAAGACCGAGATCATCAGCGTAGACTCGGCCTTAGTGTATAAGGGCATGGATATTGGCACCGCAAAACCTAGCATTGCAGAGCAAGCACAAGCGCCTCATCACCTAATTGATATAATTGACCCGGCGCAAAGCTATTCCGTGGCCGACTTTCGTGCCGATGCCATTACATTAATCGACCGCTTTCATCAGCAAGGTAAAGTGCCCATCCTAGTGGGCGGCACTATGATGTATTTTAAAGGGTTAATAGAAGGGCTATCGCCACTGCCAGAAGCTGATGCTGCAATCAGAAAACAATTAGAAAGCGAGGCCTTGCAGCACGGTTGGCCAGCACTGCATCGCCAGTTAGCGAGCATCGACCCGGAAGCGGCGGCGAAAATTAGCGAGAATGACTCACAGCGGATCAATCGCGCATTAGAAGTGTATCGTATTAGTGGCGAAACCATGACGGCGCTACAACAACGCAAGCAGGCGGCATTGCCCTATCAATTCCACCAATTTGCCATTGCGCCGAGTGACCGAAAAGTCTTACATGAACGTATTGAGAAAAGATTTAAAATAATGTTGGATCAAGGCTTTAAAAACGAAGTTTTGGCCTTATATCAACGACAAGATTTACACCCAGACTTGCCCTCTATTCGTTGTGTTGGGTATCGGCAAATGTGGGAGTATTTGGCTGGAGAATGCGACTATGATGAAATGGTCTTTAAAGGCATTGCAGCCACGAGGCAACTGGCGAAGCGGCAGTTAACTTGGCTAAGAGGGTGGCAAGATGTTACTTGGCTTGACACCGATGACCAAGAAAACTTGCAACGTGTTCTAACTTCGCTAAGCTAATAGTAGTTGTTAATCAGTATGTTCTGAATTAAACAACGACCTGACATAATAACACCTAAAACGAAGGATAAAAAAATGGCAAAAGGCCAATCTTTACAAGACCCATTTTTGAATGTCTTGCGTCGTGAACGCATTCCTGTTTCTATTTTTTTAGTGAACGGCATTAAATTGCAAGGCAAAATTCAGTCATTTGACCAGTTTGTAATTTTGCTTGAAAACACCGTAAATCAAATGGTGTATAAACACGCCATCTCCACTGTGGTACCAGCACGTGCAGTTAACTTCCAAAATGCAACGGGGAGTGACGCTGGTGATCAAGGTGATGAAGGCAATTATTAATCAGAGAACATTAGGAGCTTAATGCTTGTTTGACCGTTATGAAGCCGGCGAACAGGCAGTCTTGGTTCATATAGAATTTCCTCACGAAGGCGATCGCGAAGATCTGCGCGAGTTGGAAATGCTAGTTTCTTCTGCTGGTGTTAGTAGTGTGGCGGTTGTGCAAGGCAGCCGTCAGGCACCACATCCGAAGTTGTTTGTCGGAACGGGTAAAGCTGAAGAAATTGCTGAGACTGTCAAAACCCACAATGCAGATGTCATCATATTTAACCACCAACTCAGTCCCTCACAAGAGCGCAATATTGAACGCGTTTGTAAGTGCAGAGTGTTAGATAGGACAACTCTGATCTTAGATATTTTTGCCCAGCGCGCGCGAACCCACGAGGGTAAGTTACAAGTTGAGCTGGCACAATTGCGTCATATTTCTACCCGTTTGATCCGCGGCTGGACGCACCTTGAGCGGCAAAAAGGCGGTATTGGCCTGCGCGGCCCAGGTGAAACGCAGCTGGAAACTGACCGCCGCTTGCTCCGTGAACGTATTAAAAGTATTCGCAAGCGTTTAGAGAAAGTCGGCGTGGTGCGTGAGCAAGGGCGTCGGGCAAGAAGCCGCAATGAAATACCCACGGTTTCCTTAGTCGGTTACACCAACGCGGGTAAATCAACATTGTTTAATAAAATCACCGATGCCGAAGTGTATGCTGCCGATCAGCTGTTTGCCACGCTCGATCCTACTTTGAGAAAGCTTGAGGTGGATGACGTTGGCCCAGTTATTTTAGCGGATACCGTGGGCTTTATTCGTCACTTGCCGCACGATTTAGTGGCGGCGTTTAAGGCCACCTTAACCGAAACCCGAGAAGCAGATTTACAGCTTCATGTGGTGGACGTAGCCGATGCCAGACGCAAAGAAAACATCGAGCAAGTGCAGTCGGTGTTAGAAGAAATCGAGGCCAGTGAGATTCCACAATTGTTGGTGTACAACAAAATTGATCTAATGGACGATGTCGCGCCTAGAATAGATAGAGACGATGAAGGCAAACCGATCCGAGTTTGGTTAAGTGCCCACTCAGGAGAGGGGATAGACGCGCTATTCGAGGCAATGAAAGACTTACTAGCAAAGTCTATTTTTACCGCCGATATCGCTTTGCCACCGCAGTTTGGCCGCTTGCGTGCAGCATTGTTTGAGCTCAATGCCGTAGAGGAAAAGGGCTATGACGAACAAGGTAATTGGCTTGCTGCAGTAAGAGTGCCACAAATTGAGTGGGAAAAGCTGAAGAAAGAATTTGGCCAAAACCTTGAAGAGTTTTGTGTTTAAGGGCGAAAAAACGTAAATTTAACACGTATTTTTGTATGAGAGTCGCTCGAATTTTGTTAGATTTAACCTAATTCATTTTAATAACAATGGAGTATAGCTATGGCCTGGAACGAGCCGGGTAATAATGGCAACGATAAAGATCCGTGGAAGAACCGCGGAGGGCGGGACCAGGGCCCACCTGATCTAGACGAAGTATTCCGTAAATTTGGCAACAAGTTTGGTGGTATTTTTGGTGGTAAACCAGGCAAAGGCGGTAATGGCGGACTTGGCAGTACCGGTATTTTGTTTGTGCTTATCATTGCAGCCATTGTCTGGGCGCTAAGTGGTATTTACACGGTGAAAGAAGCCGAGCGTGGCATTGTGTTGCAGTTTGGTGAGTTTGACCGTATTGCTGAGCCAGGCTTGCGTTGGAAAGCCACCTTTATTGAGCGGGTGATCCCGGTGGATATTGAGGCAGTGCGTTCGCTATCGGCGTCGGGCTTTATGCTTACAGAAGATGAGAACGTGGTCAGCGTAGAGTTTGAAGTGCAATATCGTGTTATTGACCCAAGACTTTATCGCTTCAGTGTTACCGATGCAGATCACAGCTTGCAGCAAGCACTTGATAGTGCTTTGCGTTACGTAGTAGGTCACTCGCGGATGGACGAAGTGCTCACCACAGGTCGTGAAGTGGTTCGTCAGCGTACTTGGGATGAGCTTAATGACATTATTGAGCCTTACAATCTTGGTCTGATCGTTACTGACGTCAACTTTAAAGACTCTCGTCCACCGGCGGAAGTAAAAGACGCCTTTGATGACGCCATTGCTGCGCAAGAGGATGAAGAGCGTTTCATTCGTGAAGCGGAAGCATACGCCAGAGAAATCGAACCACGTGCCCGTGGTCAGGTGACTCGTATGACTCAAGAAGCAGAAGGTTATAAAGAACGTATTATTCTTGAAGCGCGCGGTGAGGTAGAACGTTTTGAAAAGCTACTTCCAGAGTATCAAATGGCTAAGGAAGTCACTCGTGAGCGTCTATACATTGATGCCATGGAGCAAATTTTAGGTGAGAGTACCAAAGTGCTCATTGACGTTGATGGTGGCAATAACATGATGTATCTGCCACTGGATAAAATCATGCAGTCACAAGGGGTAAGTAATTCTTCTCCAGTGCGTTTGCCAAGTCAAAATGACATTGAACAGCTGCGCCGTTCTATCCAGAATAACCAGCAACAAAACAGCTCGGTAAACTCTGGTAACGACCGCTTTAACCGCGATAGATTTGGTAACGGGAGATAATCGAAATGAAGAATTTTAGTATTATTCTATTATTAGCTGCCGTGCTTATGTCGTTCTCATCAGTATTTGTGGTTAACGAAGGGCAGCGCGCGATTGTATTGCTCTTTAGTAAGGTGCAAAAAGACAGCAACGACGATGCCGTTGTTTACGCGCCGGGATTGCATTTTAAAGTGCCATTTTTCAGTCAGGTACGTAAAATCGATGCCCGTATTCAAACGCTTGATGGCCAGCCTGACCGTTTCGTTACCAGTGAGAAAAAAGACTTGATAGTGGACTCCTACGTGAAGTGGCGAGTAAACGACTTCAGTGCTTTTTATCTTCGTGCCCGTGGTGACAAGCAATACGCTGAGACGCTGTTAAAGCAAAAAGTGAATAACGGCCTAAGAACTAACTTTGGTTCGCGTACCATTAAAGAAATTGTTTCAGGTGAGCGTAGTGAGCTGATGGAAGAAGCGCTAGTGCAAGCTTCTGAGAGTGCCACAGAGCTGGGTATTGAAGTACTTGATGTTCGTGTTAAGCAGATTAACCTGCCAAACGAAGTCAGTAACTCAATTTTCCAACGTATGCGTGCTGAGCGTCAGGCGGTAGCGAAAGAGCACCGTTCTGAGGGTCAAGAGAAAGCCGAGAAAATCCGCGCGGAAGTAGATAGACGTGTCACGGTTATGTTGGCCGATGCTGAGCGTAATGCCCGTGCAGTGCGTGGTCAAGGTGATGCCACTGCGGCGAATATCTACGCCAAAGCATACAATAAAGATCCTGAGTTCTTTAGCTTTGTACGTTCTTTAGAAGCGTATAAAAAGACCTTTAAAAACAAAAATGACGTTATGGTGCTATCACCGGATAGCAAGTTCTTTGATTACATGAAGAACGCCAGCGCCAAATAACGTGTTTTAATCTTAGTTAGTTTGCAAAACCCTGCCAGCGGCAGGGTTTTTTTATGGCAATTTGCTTTATTAAGTGGCTCGTTAGAGGCAAGAGAACTATGTCGATAACACCGCTCCCACGTTCTGCTATCACTAAGCTTACCGGCACCCATCCAGGCAAGATAAAAACCTCTCAATCGCTTTGGTCTAAATAAGAAACCTTTAACATAGCTAGCTTCGCGGAAAGCTTACTCGCTCAAACTGCGGAAGTATTAATGTGAATTGCTAAAACCCAATAGTGAATATCATGATGAAAAGAGAGCTCAGTGATTGGCAAAGTGCGTTAAGGTGCCAGCCCATTTAACGCCAAGCCAGCATTAGTATTTCTCTTAATCGAGCATAAAAAAAGCGGCCCAAGGGCCGCAGTTAGGAAGTAAACGTCTGTTATTCAATAAGCTTAAAATACGTATTTCACCGAGAGCTGTAGTCGGTTTAAATCTCCCTCTAGGCCACTTTCGGTTTCTCGAGTACCCACTTTGTATTCCGCGCCAAAGGTAAGCTTCTTCACTGGTGAATAAAGAAGGTTAGCACTGTAGCTCATGCTCGACTCTGTTGGGTCGCCAGTGATACTTAATAAATCGGCCTCGTTGTCGGCACTAAAGAAAGAATATAAGAAGGTCGAGCGTAGCTGCTCAGTCCAGTGGTGTTGATAAGCAACAAAACCTGAGGTGGAATCAATGGCATGCAGTGAGTTGCCATCATACACGGCGCCATTAGCGACATTAAGACCAACATAACGGCCTAAACCTTGACCTTGCGTCAGCATAAACTTGAGGTTATTTTTACCGAAATTAACTCGACCCGAGGCGCTTATGCCCAGTGAGCTTTCTGACTCATCGGCGCCGCCAACTTTATAGGTAACTTGCCGTGCTAAAGCGGCCACGGCAATATGACCCCAATCCGCTTTCATGGTGTAGCGGGCGGTGAAATCCGGCATGCTGGCATCATCGGTTACTACACGGCCACTGTTTGCGGTGGTCACGGTGCTCTCAGGGTTTTCGACTGAAAAAGACCAATTGCCAGTGGTGTACTTAGCCATTGCTTGACGGACGAACACAGTGCCTTCAGCCGGGCCAACAAAGTCGAGTGTTTCAGGCAGGGCACTGACGTTTTGAAAGTTTGACCAAGCTTGACCAAACAGCCAACCCTTATAGGTCACAAACGCCTGGCGAATACGTGGCGAATAGGAGTTAGTCACTCGCTCATTACCGCCGGTTGAAGCAATAAAGTCCAGTTCAATTTTAGTTTTGATGCTGCTGCCATCGTCTAGCTTGGTTGCGGTGGCTAGGTTAAAGCGAGATTGGCGAGCATGCATGTCAAATACAGCATCGCTGTCGCTATTGGTGCCCACTGGGGTGGTCCCAGGCACATAAAAGTCGCGGCCAATGTGTTGTGCACCTAAAGCGCCATCAGAAAAGTCGCTCCAAATGCCATCGAGTTTTACATACCCGCCGTAGTTAACGCTGGTATCACCTATCTCTGCTGCCGCGGCAGGTAGAGCACACAAACTACTTATAGCAACTGCGAGCAGCTTTTTATTAATTTTGTTCGTTGTCATATCTAGTTCCTCTGTGGCTGTGCGGCGAGAGCTAAAATCTTACCCATGCAGCAGCGCAATTCAGTTAAATCCCCCTAACTGTTGTTGATGGTTGGTTTTTACTCAATTACCTATTGGTCTATTAGACTAAGGTGGAAGATGCCGCGTGCGAGTCGAGAAGTTGCAGTGACAGGGGGCATGTATTAATTTAGAACCAGCTAGCTGGTGTCTGAAAAACGCATCAGACTTTAACCACTACAACTAAGGTCTAATACTTAATCGCGCGAGTGTGAGTGATCCTTAAGTTAAGCGTGTCTAGTAATAACGGTTGAGACTAGGCTTCAAAATATTATGGAGATGACTATGTCACAGAGCATTTATCCCGTTCCTGATAACATCAAGAACGCAGCACTTATCAATGACGAGCAATATCAAGAACTATATAAAAAGTCAGTTGATGACCCCGCCGCGTTTTGGCAAGAGCACGGTCAACGTTTAGATTGGTTTAAGCCTTACAGCAAAGTTAAAAACACCTCGTTTGATAAAGGTCATATCAGCATCAAGTGGTTTGAAGACGGTGTCTTAAATGCCTCTTATAACTGTATTGACAGACACTTAGAAAAAAACGCTAACAAAACCGCACTGATTTGGGAAGGCGACAACCCAGAGCAGAGCGAGCACATTAGCTATCAACAGTTGCACGACGAAGTAGCGAAATTCGCCAATGGCTTGAAAAAGTTAGGAGTCGAGAAGGGCGACAGAGTGGCTATTTATATGCCGATGACCCCACAGGCGATTTATGCCATGCAAGCGTGTGCCCGTATTGGTGCGGTGCATTCAGTGGTGTTTGGCGGTTTCTCGCCCTCGGCCATTGCTGACCGCATCAAAGACTCTGGTGCCAAAGTGGTGATCACCTCAGATGAAGGGCGCCGCGGTGGTAATTGTGTGCCACTAAAAGCCAACGTGGATGAAGCCGTGTCACAGCCTGGCGTGACTAGTATTGAGCACGTGGTGGTACACCAGCTTACCGGTGGTGAAGTGGAATGGAATAGTCACGATGTTTGGTGGCACGACTTAGTGGCCGATCAAGCGCCAGAGTGCGAGCCAGAAATGATGAACGCTGAAGATCCGCTGTTTATTCTTTATACATCAGGGTCAACGGGTCAGCCTAAAGGGGTGGTACACAGCACTGGCGGCTACTTGGTTTATACTTCCATGACGCATGAATACGTGTTTGATCTACAAGAGGACGACGTCTATTGGTGTAGCGCTGATGTAGGCTGGATCACCGGTCACAGCTACATTGCTTATGGTCCACTGGTTAACGGCTGTACTCAGGTGATTTTTGAAGGGGTGCCAACCTATCCAGGCGCCGGCCGCATTGGTGAAATCGTGGATAAGCATAACGTGACTATCTTATACACGGCTCCGACCGCCATTCGTGCCCTGATGGCCAAAGGCGATGAGCCAACTGCCACCTCTAAGCGTGATAGCTTACGTATTTTGGGCTCTGTGGGCGAGCCTATCAACCCAGAAGCCTGGTCTTGGTATCATGAGCAAATTGGTAACAGTAACTGCCCCATCGTGGATACTTGGTGGCAAACCGAAACCGGTGGCATCATGATCACGCCATTACCGGGGGCAACCGCCTTGAAGCCTGGCTCAGCAACTCGTCCTTTCTTTGGCATTGCACCGGCATTATTTGATGCTGAGGGCAACAACCTTGAGGGCGCGGTCGATGGTAACTTGGTTATCTTAGACAGCTGGCCATCACAAGCGCGTACGGTTTATGGTGACCATGAACGCTTTGAACAAACCTATTTCTCTGCTTATCCAGGCGTTTACTTTACTGGTGACGGTTGTCGTCGTGACGAAGACGGTTACTACTGGATCACCGGCCGAGTGGATGATGTACTCAATGTTTCTGGGCACCGTCTCGGTACCGCTGAAATCGAAAGTGCCTTGGTGGCTCATGAAGCCGTGGCAGAAGCCGCTGTGGTGGGCTTCCCGCACGATATTAAAGGCCAAGGTATTTATGTTTATATCACGCCAAACGAAGGCGTTAGTGTCAGCGATGAGCTTACCAAAGAAGTCAGAAACTGGGTGCGTAAAGAGCTTAGCCCGATTGCCACGCCCGATATGATCCAGTGGTCGCCTGGGCTGCCAAAAACTCGCTCTGGCAAGATCATGCGCCGCATTTTACGCAAAATTGCCGCCAATGAATATCAACAGTTGGGCGACACTTCAACACTAGCCGATCCGAGTGTGGTTGACGAGTTGATCGAAAATAGATTGAATCGTTAACTCAATAACTTGAATTGTGCTCTAATATAAACATACTATAACGGCTGTTATCTCTGTGATAACAGCCGATTTTTTAGGAGCATAGCATGTATCAGTTTTTAATCGCGGATGATCACCCGCTGTTTCGAGAAGCGCTAAAAGGAGCACTAAAAGCGCAATTCGAGGCGTTAGAGGTGTTCGAATCTGAAAACTTTGACACTACGCTCTCGGTCTTACAACAACAAGAAGATTTAGACTTACTGCTGCTCGATTTACATATGCCAGGTAATGGCGATTTGTATGGGCTTATTCGGATCCGTGAGGATCATCCTAGTCTCCCTGTTGTGGTGGTATCGGGTAGCGAAGACCTCGCCATTATTTCCAAAGTGATGGGCTATGGTGCCATGGGCTTTATTCCCAAAGCCGCCTCAGTAGAGCAAATCACCGAAGCCATTGAGCAAGTGCTAGAAGGGGATACCTGGTTACCGGAAGGCATGAAAGATAAAGTGGCCGAACTTGAGAGCGATGACAAAGAGCTGGCCCAGCAGGTGGCTTCATTGACGCCACAGCAATACAAGGTATTGCAGTATCTTCATGAAGGCTTGCTCAATAAACAGATAGCCTATGAGCTCAATATTTCGGAAGCCACGGTAAAAGCACATATTACCGCCATTTTCAGAAAGCTTGGGGTCTATAACCGTACTCAAGCGGTACTTATTGCTTCAAAACTACAACTAGAACCCATCGAAGCACAAGAGTAACTAAGCTAAGCGGTGCGCTTTCTTACCCAAAGTAAGAAAGCGTGAAACTAGCTTAGTGCCTTAAACGCCTGACTGAGCCCTTCCACCGTCAGCGGATACATGCGCTTGGCCATTAGCTCATCGATTAAACCTATAGAATGATAATAAGGCCAATGGCTTTGTGGCTGCGGATTTAACCAAGCGACTTTTTCAAAGTGATTGGTTAACCGTTGCAGCCAAGCGGCACCGGCTTCTTCATTCCAATGCTCAACACTGCCGCCGGGGTAGGTGATTTCGTATGGCCCCATAGTGGCATCGCCAACAAAGATTAAGCGGTAATCCGAACCATAGCGATTAATCAGCTGGTAGGTATCAAGTAGCTCACTGTCGCGGCGGTTGTTGTCTTGCCACACGTGTTCATACACACAGTTATGAAAATAAAAGAACTCTAAGTGTTTAAACTCGCTGTGGGCGGCACTAAACAGTTGCTCACACAGCTCAATATGGTCGTCCATGGAGCCGCCAATATCGAACAGCATTAACACTTTCACCGAGTTGTGACGCTCTGGTGCCATTTTGACATCGAGCATGCCCCCTTGGCGGGCGGTGGCACGAATGGTTTCGTTGAGGTCGAGCTGATCGCTGGCGCCACTGCGGGCAAACTTACGTAGCTGTTTGAGTGCCAGCTTAATATTGCGACTACTGATATCAGTATTGGCGTCTAAGTTGCGGTACTGGCGTTTATCCCACACCTTTACCGCGCGGCGATGTCGACTGCCATCTTGGCCTATGCGGATCCCCTCAGG
The DNA here is from genome assembly GCF_048515945.1 of Pseudoalteromonas 'SMAR'. Taxonomy (NCBI): domain Bacteria; kingdom Pseudomonadati; phylum Pseudomonadota; class Gammaproteobacteria; order Alteromonadales; family Pseudoalteromonadaceae; genus Pseudoalteromonas; species Pseudoalteromonas 'SMAR'. The sequence continues at coordinate 54,020 of NZ_JBLWMW010000019.1, read as the reverse complement.
GTTATAGCCGTAGGCACCAAAAGGCGAAGTGCCGCCAGTACCAACCCACTTATTGCCCCCCGCATGGCGTTTTTGCTGCTCAGCCAAACGTTCTTTTAGGGTTTCGATTAATTTATCTAAGCCGCCCATAGACTTGAGCTTGGCTTTTTCTTCCTCGGATAGCGACTTTTCAAACTCTTTGCGTAACCAATCTGCTGGCAGTTGCTGTTGTTGCAACTGAGAGAATAAGTCCACCGAGTCGATGCCCTCGAAGTAGTCGGCAAAGGCGCGGTCAAACTTATCAAATAAGGTTTCGTCTTTAACAAAAATGGTTTTGGCTAAAAAGTAGAAGTCATCTAAGTTAGCAAAACACACTTCTTTATCGAGCGCCTCTAAACAGTCTAGCAGCTCCCGCAAGCTCGCTTTGATGCCATAGCGTCTGAGGGTGAGTACAAAGTCTATCAGCATATTAACGACGACTCATAAAGGCGAGCTTTTCTACTAAAGAGACGTCTTGCTCGTTTTTAAGTAGCGCGCCAAACAGTGGCATTAAGCCGCCTTGATTGGACTTATCGTGTAGTGTATCGGCGTCAATGTCTTCTGCCATCAGCAGTTTTAACCAGTCTAACAGCTCGCTGGTGCTGGGCTTTTTCTTTAAATTAGGGGTTTCTCGTAGCTGGAAAAAGCTCTCTAAGGCACGCTGCACTAAATTGGCCTTAATGCCGGGGTAGTGAACGTCGATAATTTGCTGCATTTCTGCTTTGCTGGGGAAGTCGATGTAGTGGAAAAAACAGCGGCGTAAGAAAGCATCGGGTAATTCTTTTTCGTTATTAGAGGTAATGATGACGATAGGACGCACCTTGGCCTTTACCTGTTCATTGGTTTCATAGACATGAAATTCCATTTTATCGAGCTCCAACAGTAAGTCATTAGGGAACTCAATATCGGCCTTGTCTATTTCGTCAATCAGCAGTACCGGGCGCTTTTCGGCGCTAAACGCTTGCCACAATTTGCCTTTAATAATGTAATTACTAACATCATTCACTCGCGGGTCGCCAAGTTGGCTATCTCGTAAGCGTGACACCGCATCGTACTCATACAAGCCTTGTTGTGCTTTGGTGGTCGACTTGATATGCCATTGGATAAGCTCAGTGTCTAAACTGCGCGCTAATTCCTCTGCCAGTAGTGTTTTACCAGTCCCCGGCTCACCTTTAATCAACAGTGGTTTTTCTAACACGATGGCGGCGTTAACCGCTTGTTGCAGTGCCGCGGTGGCGATGTATTGATCAGTACCTTTAAACATGCTTTTACTTCTTGTGGTCAGATGAGTTTTCCCCATCTTGCCATATTCCGCTTTTTGCTGCCAACCCCGGCTCGGGTTCTAGCAATGCAAAGCGCGGTTGCGTTTGCCCTGCGACAGTGACGTTTTCTACAAACATACTCAGCGGCCTGACCCACAAGTCCCGCTCACCATACAAGGGTTGATACAACACCAAAGTTTCTTCGCTCTCGCTGTGTTTGGCCAAGCCATAAACACGGTATTCGTTGCCTTTATAATGGCGATATATGCCCAGGGTGATTTGCATTGTTGCGCTCGCTTAATAGAACAAAATAAAAAGCCGAATCTGACGCGTTGAAATGATACAATTGCGCCATGAACAAGCTCGGTGTTGAAAGATGAATTATATTGCCTTAAATGATTATAAAAAAGCGTGGGTATTTAAGCACCAAGATTTACCCGTTGCAGAACCTGACTTAGCCTTGATAAAGCCCATGAGCCCTCAGCGTTCAGCGGTGTTATGGAGCACCATGATCAGTAATGAAAAAGACCATCCTGACTTTTTTGATAGCAATGATTGGGTCGGTCAGACGAGCAGTTGGCAAGACACCTTAAGCTGGGAGCAACCTTGGGAAGCCGGTGAGGAGTTTCCAGAGGCGATTGCTGAGTTTTTGGACTGGCAAGATAACACCACGGTTTACTTCTGCTTGTCACGGCAGGAGGTGCTTGAAACCCGCTTTGATGTGTTTAAACGCAATTGGAAAAACTTTATGTTTCTCACCGATGGTAGTTTTTTAATAGGCAAAAAGCGCCATTCAGTTGTACAATTTATGCCCGAGGGGGAAGCTCGCTTGGGGAGCAGGCCTTAACCGTCCAGTGACCTGAGCTGCATTTTGCATTGCTGCCGCTGTGGTGTATAAAGGGAGGAAAGTCGCTAAAGACTTCCTTAAAGGAGGCGTTTTGCAACAGCAACAAAATACAATCTGGCATGACCAAGCGTCACGATTGCTGTTTGCTGAATTAGTCAACGTGTTCTATGCACGGGAACTGCCGCAACTTGCACAGCTCAGTGATCAACAACAGCTTCAGCGGCGATTAAAGAGCTTGCCTTATTATGTCGAGCGTGCCGCGACTCATATCGTACAAGGTGAGGTGCCGCTTGAACTCGATGGCTTTAATGGTTGCTGGTTAGCAAAACAAAAAGCGCAACCACAGCCCAACTTGCAAGCAAACCATGACTTTTTTAGTCAGCGTGCTGAGGTGGGGCTGGTTGTTCCTATATTACTGAGCCAGTATGATAACACCTCGGTGAGACTCGATACCATTGACCAACTGCGAGTAAGCGGTGAGGTGCATTGCAACCAGTATGGTTGGTTTTATGCCAATGGTGAGCCTTGTGCTGATGAGGATAAGGGGCAAGTGACCTTGCTGAAGCCAGCCAAGCCACTGATGGTTGCAGCCTGCTGTGGGCACACTTGGCATTATGCTAAAGCAGCACCACCGCGGCGCTTGGCACTGAGAGAAATGCTGTTAGCCAGTGCAATTAACTGGCGGCAAGTACAAAAAACAAAGTTAAGCCGCTCTGCTGGCATCACTTAATAGACAAGAAGTTTGGATTACAACATGCGATTTTTTCAGCTAGCGCTGCTGAGCTTGGCGCTATTTATTCAGTATCGGCTATGGTTTGGCCACAATGGCGTGGAAGACTATTCGCGGATCAAGTCGGCTGTAAAATCGCATCAAGAAACCAACGCTAACCTTAGCAAGCGCAATAAATTACTAAAAGCGGATATTGAAGATCTTAAGCTTGGCCTAGAAGGGGTGGAAGAGCGTGCCCGCCATGAGCTGGGGATGATTAAACCCGATGAAACCTTTATCCGCGTATTACCCAAAGTACCCAATGAAAGAAAACCATAATTTAGCTGTGATAGTCCCGGCCGCAGGGGTGGGTAGTCGCATGCAGGCAGAGATGCCGAAACAGTATATTCCTTTACTTGGCAAGCCGATTTTGTCACACACCCTAGACAAGCTGGCACAGCTAGACTGCATCAACCACTTTATGGTGGCGGTGTCGCAGCACGACAGTTATTTTAATGCCTCTTTTCTTCCCGACTCGCGTTTTGCTTGCTGCGATGGTGGCAAAGAGCGCGCTGATTCGGTGTTGTTAGCACTGCAAGCGTTGGCGCCACAGCAACCCGACTGGGTGCTGGTGCATGATGCCGCAAGGCCGCTGGTGGATCTCACCGATATCGAGCGCCTAATTTCAGCGTGTTTGCAGCAGCAGCAAGGTGGGATCTTGGCAGCGAAAGTGAAAGACACCATTAAGCGAGGCGCACAACTAGTGAGCGAAACCGTGCCTCGTGGCGATCTCTGGCAAGCCTTTACCCCGCAAATGTTTCCTTATCATACGCTATTACAAGCGTTGCAGTCGGGCTTGCAAGCTGGTGCCAATATTACCGATGAAGCCTCAGCGATGGAGCTGGCCGGAGAGGCTGTGCAGCTGGTGGCGGCACGTACAGATAACTTAAAAATTACTACGCCAGAGGATTTACCTTTGGCCGAGTTTATTATTCAACAACAAGGTAAACAAGATGATTAGAATCGGCCACGGCTTTGATGTTCACAAGTTTGGTGGCGCTGGCCCATTAACCATTTGTGGAGAAAAAATCCCCTATGAGCAAGGCTTTATTGCTCATTCCGACGGCGATGTTGCTATTCATGCCTTATGCGATGCGTTGCTCGGTGCCTTAGCGCTGGGTGACATTGGCAAGCACTTTCCCGATACCGCCAGTGAATTTGAAAACATCGACAGTCATATTTTGCTGCGCCGAGTCATGGCCCAAGTAGCAGAGCGTGGTTACCAAATCGGCAATATCGACGTCACTATTGTGGCGCAAGCACCAAAAATGCGCCCCCATATTGATGCCATGCGCAGTAACTTAGCAGCCGATTGTGGGGCCGAGTTAAATCAAGTCAATGTCAAAGCGACCACCACGGAAAAGCTGGGTTTTGAAGGTCGTAAAGAGGGTATTTCCAGTCATGCCGTGGTGCTGTTGGTTAAATCATGAGTGAGCTTAATTACCTTTACGGCAAGCCGCAATCTGACGCCGACTTTAAAGCCCATGCAGAAGACTTTCGGGTCGATGAAGTGCTGGATATCCCATTTACCGGGGAAGGTGAGCACGTTTGCTTGCAAGTGATAAAAAAAGGCGAAAATACCGCCTATGTGGCTAAGCAAATAGCCGCCCTTGCCGGGGTGGCGCCCAGAGAAGTCAGTTACGCCGGGATCAAAGACCGCCACGGGGTGTGCAGTCAATGGTTTAGTGTCCCAGTAGCGATTAAAAAAAGCCTCGACTTTAGTCAGCTTAATAGCGACAGTATCGTAGTCGCCCAGCAAATTAGGCACAACCGCAAGCTAAGAACCGGTTGTCATAAAGGCAACCGCTTTGCCATTACGCTGCGTCATGTTTCCGAGCCATTGGATATCTTGTCGCGCATTAATGCTGTGCGCCAAGGGGTGCCGAACTATTTTGGTGAACAGCGTTTTGGTCATGATGGTCATAACCTAGAGATGGCAGAGCGCTTGTTTGCCGGGGAGAAAATTCGCGACAAAAAACTCCGTGGTCTGGTGCTGTCGGCAGCACGTTCGCATATTTTTAATGCTATTGTGAGTCGTCGCGTTGCAAAGCACGGTTTAGCTAAAACGTGGCACCGAGAAGTTTTCTTACTCAATGGCAGCAATGCTTTTTTCGAGTCAGACATTGATTGCGAGCTCATTGAGCGTTTATTACAGCAAGATATTTTATTATCGGCTCCGTTGGTGGGCAAAGGAGACAAAGGGTTAGTACCCCAAGAGCAAGAGTGGCTGCTGGAGTTTGCCAAATGGCATCAGGGGTTGGCTGAGTTTGGCATGAAAAATGAGCGCCGAGCTTTACGCTTGATCCCAGAGGAACTCGGAGTAGAGCAGCTCGACGTCAGCACACTGACGCTGTCATTTACCTTGCCAAAAGGCACATTTGCTACCGCTTTATTGCGAGAGCTGGTGAATTACCGCGATGCCAGTAAAAAAGTGCGCGCAAGCGCCACAGAAGCAAACTAATCAGGCACAATATAAGCATAATTAACAATGAGGTGAACCATGAAAATTCTATTAAGTAATGATGATGGTGTTCATGCTAAAGGGATAGCGGTGTTACATCAGGCATTATCACAAATTGCGGATGTCACCGTGATTGCGCCAGACCGGAATTGTAGTGGTGCCAGCCACTCCTTAACTTTACTCAATCCACTGAGAGCCACCACCTTGGATAATGGTTTTATCTCAGTGAATGGCACTCCTACCGATTGTGTGCACTTAGGGGTGAGTAAGTTGGTCGATGAGGTGCCCGACTTAGTCGTGGCCGGTATCAATAATGGCGCTAACTTAGGCGATGATACTCTCTATTCTGGTACCGTTGCTGCCGCCACTGAAGGTCGTCACTTAGGTTTGCCTGCTATTGCCGTGTCGCTGTGCTCAAAACAAGAAAATCACTACGAAACCGCGGCGCAAGTGACCGTAGAAATCATTAAAAAACTGGCCAATCACCCATTACCCAAAGATCAAATTATTAATATTAATGTGCCTGACATCCCTGTACACGACCTGAAAGGGATGAAAGTGACACGGCTAGGGGCTCGTCATAAAGCTGATACCATGACCGAGCAGGTCGACCCTTGGGGGCGCAGTGTCTACTGGTATGGCACCTTAGGTCATGAAAGCGACGCTGGTGAAGGCACCGACTTTCACGCCGTAAACAATGGTTATGCGGCGATCACGCCCTTAAAAGTCGATATGACGGCCCACGACAGTATTGATGCCGTAGCGAGCTGGTTATCTTAAAAAGGTGGCAAGGTGCTAAACAATTATCAAGGCAGTGCCAAAGCGCTGGTTGAGTTACTAGAGCAACAGGGGGTGTCTGAGCCGCAGGTGCTCGATGCCATTGCTAATACACCGCGACACCTGTTTGTCGATGAGGTGTTAAAGCATAAGTCCTACGAGAACACTGCTCTGCCCATTGGTCAGGGCCAGACTATTTCACAACCCTATATTGTGGCGAAAATGACGGAAGTATTACTGCAAGTTGGGGTGCAAGGAAAAGTGCTGGAAATTGGCACTGGCTCGGGCTATCAAACGGCGGTTTTGGCACAGCTATTTGAGCAAGTATGCAGTGTCGAGCGCCTTAAATCACTGCAATGGCAAGCGCGAAGACGCTTACACTTACTTGATTTGTATAATGTCACCATGAAACATGGTGACGGCTGGCTTGGCTGGCAAAATAAAGCACCATTCGCTGGAATTATTGTCACCGCTGCTGCCGAGCGTGTCCCCGATGCCTTGTTAGCACAGTTACAAGAAGGGGGGGCGATGGTGATCCCCATTGGCGTTGAAAGCCAAGTATTAACGCTGTTTGTAAAGCGTGGTGAGCAGTTTATTCGCCATGAGTTGGCTCCAGTACGGTTTGTTCCCTTAGTGGCTGGCGAGGTCAGCTAGTGTAACTGCCAACCAGATGGCCTTTGGCAGCTTAACTAGTTGAAACGAATATATAAGTGAAAGCTGGCTAAAATTGCGTTAAATTAATAGGGAAGAAAGTTATTGGGATGCCGGAAAGAAGCAAACATGGGTGGTAGGGGAATTGTATTATTGTGTCTGGCAAGCCTGATCGGTGCGTGTTCATCGGATCACCGCCCTGCGCCGGTGACTACTTTGTACTCTGGTAATACCACTTCGAAACATAAAATTAATATTGCAGGAAATTCTTACAAAGTTAAAAAAGGCGATACTTTATTTGCTATTGCTTTTAGTGCAAATAAAGATGTTAGAACGGTTGCTAAAATCAACAATATTAAGTCGCCATATACCATTTACCCCGGTCAAACTATTTATCTCAACTATTCCAAAAAACAAAACGGAACGCGGAAAAAACAGCCAAGTGTAAATGGTCGCACCCAATATTCGAAACGTAAAGTTAACAAAACCCCGAAAAAAGAACTTGATCGGTCAAAACAACGAGGGTATGTTCAAAGACAAGCCACTAAAAAATCGACCAATAGCAAAAGCTTGTACAATAATAAGGTACGTTGGAAGTGGCCAGCTGAAGGCAAGGTAACTCGGCGGTTTTCGGTGAAAGAAAATGGCTATAAAGGGTTAGAAATATCTAACCGACCAGGTACTTCGGTTAACGCTGCCGCTGGCGGTATTGTAGTGTATGCAGGAAGTGCATTAAGAGGATACGGCAATTTAATCATTTTGAAACATACAGATGATTATCTAAGTGCGTATGCTCACAACGCTAAAATACTCGTTAAAGAGCAGCAAAAAGTTAAAGTTGGGGAAAAAATTGCCGAAATGGGTAGTACAGACGCTACTAAAACGGCACTTCGGTTTGAAATCCGTTTTAAAGGCCAAGCTGTAAACCCGGCAAAATACTTGCCTTAAAGTAAGTAGTTCACAATGTCGTGGCACTTACTTTTATTCGCATGGGGAGAATACTTATGGCTCAGACTGCAAAGTTACCTACCAAATCTACAACCGAACTCGATAACAACAAGTTCGACGAAAATACTATTGAAGAGCCTAAGGAAGAGCTACTTGAAGAGCTAGAAAACGATGAAGACGTGTTTGCCAAAGAAGAGGTCGTAAAAAACCTCGATGCGACCCAGCTTTATCTCGGTGAGATCGGATTTTCCCCATTACTCAGTGCTGAAGAAGAGGTGTATTTTGCCCGAAAAGCACTGAGAGGGTGTGAAGCGTCGAGAAAGCGGATGATCGAGAGTAACCTAAGACTCGTGGTTAAGATCGCACGCCGTTACAACAACCGTGGTCTAGCACTATTAGATTTAATCGAAGAGGGCAATCTTGGTCTTATTCGTGCGGTAGAGAAGTTTGACCCGGAGCGGGGATTCCGTTTCTCTACTTACGCGACTTGGTGGATCCGCCAAACCATAGAGCGCGCCATCATGAACCAAACTCGCACAATTCGATTACCCATTCATGTAGTGAAAGAGTTAAATGTGTACCTGCGTACCGCCCGTGAACTGACACAAAAACTCGACCATGAGCCTACTGCAGAAGAAATCGCGGAGTGTCTTGATAAGCCTGTTGAAGAAGTCAGTAAAATGCTGCGCTTAAATGAAAAGATCACCTCTGTAGACACGCCCATTGGCGGTGAAAACGACAAGGCCTTACTGGATATTATTGCCGATGAAAAAGGTGGTGGCCCTGAAACGGAAGTGCAGAGCAATGATATTAATAAGCACATCGTAGATTGGCTAGGAGAGTTGAATCCTAAGCAGCGTGAGGTACTTGCAAGACGGTTTGGTTTATTAGGTTATGAGCCATCGACGTTAGAGGATGTCGGTAGAGAAATAGGTTTAACCCGTGAACGGGTAAGACAAATTCAAGTTGAGGCGCTAAGAAGACTCAAAGATATTCTGCAACATGAAGGTTTAAATACCGAAAGCTTGTTTGAGCAGCTATCCTAATATCATCTATAGAACGTAAAAAGCCGCTAGATAGCGGCTTTTTTAGTGCTTGTAATCGAGAGCGTATTATAAGCTCTCGATCTTCGCTTTTTGCTCAAGCAGCTTGGTTTTAGCATCGCTGTACTCTGCCAGCTTCGCTTTTTCTTTTTCCAACACCGCGGCAGGAGCGTTATTAACAAACTTCTCGTTGGCTAATTTCTTCTCTACCTGAGCTAGGCCTTTTTCGGCTTTTTCTAGCTGTTTGGCAATACGAGAAAGCTCCGCTTCAACGTCAATCAGACCCGCCATTGGGATCATAATCTCTAAGTCGCCTATGTATGCGGTGGCTGATGCCGGAGCATCGTCTTTATTATCGAGCAGCTCAAAGCTTTCCAACTTAGCCAGTGCGCTCAAGAACGCTTGGTTTTCTTCTAAGCGGCGCTTATCTTCAGATCTTGCACCTGCTAGCAGCACTTTTAAAGGCTTGCTTGGGCTGATGTCCATTTCACCGCGAATGTTACGAATAGCGACGATGAATTGTTTTACCCACTCAAGATCTGCCATGGCAGTGTCATCAACCTGACTGGCATCAAACTCAGGGAAGGCTTCTAGCATAATGGTTTTGGCTTCAACACCGGCGATAGGCGCCACACGTTGCCAAATCGTTTCGGTGATATACGGCATAAGTGGGTGCATTAAGCGCAATAAGCCTTCAAGCACGGTGATCAGTGTATGGCGAGTACCACGTTGCTGCACCTCAGTGCCCTTAAACAAGATAGGTTTAGTTAGCTCAAGATACCAGTCACAGAATTGGTTCCAAGTAAATTCGTAAATGGTGTTTGCAGCCAAGTCAAAGCGATAGTTATCTAAGTGCTCAGAGAACTGCTTAACGGTGTTTTGGAACTGACCTAAAATCCAACGGTCGGCCAATGAATAGACTTTTTCATTGTCGTTGAATCCACAATCTTGCTCTTCGGTGTTCATCAACACGTAGCGGCTAGCATTCCACAACTTATTACAGAAGTTACGGTAGCCCTCAAGACGGTTCATATCCCAGTTAATATCACGACCTGTTGATGCCATCGCCGCTAGGGTAAAGCGCAGCGCGTCGGTACCGTGTGCTTCAATGCCATCGGCAAAGGTCTTACGGGTATTTTTCTCGATTTTCTTGGCCAATTGCGGCTGCATCATGTTACCAGTACGCTTGGTAACTAGGCTTTCCAAATCGATGCCGTCAATCATGTCTAATGGATCGAGTACGTTACCTTTAGACTTAGACATTTTATCGCCGTTTTCGTCACGAATAAGACCGGTAACATAAACGGTTTTAAATGGTACTTGCGGTTTGCCATCGTCATCTTTGATAAAGTGCATGGTCATCATGATCATGCGCGCTACCCAGAAGAAGATAATATCAAAGCCAGTCACTAAGGTATTCGATGGGTGGAATACTTTTAGATCATCGGTGTTTTGTGGCCAACCTAAGGTTGAGAAAGTCCACAGTGCTGAAGAGAACCAGGTATCTAAAACGTCTTCATCTTGATTTAGGGCAATGCTTTCATCAAGGTTATGTTTGCTACGCACTTCCGCTTCATCGCGACCAACATAGACGTTACCGTCGTTGTCATACCATGCTGGAATACGGTGGCCCCACCATAATTGACGCGAAATACACCAATCTTGCAGATCACGCATCCAAGAGAAGTACATGTTTTCGTATTGTTTTGGTACAAACTGAATATCACCGTCTTCCACCGCTTTAATCGCCGGTTCGGCCAGTGGGGCAACACGAACATACCATTGGTCAGTCAGTAGCGGTTCAATCACAACGCCTGAGCGGTCGCCATAAGGTACAGTAAGGCTGTGATCTTCAATTTTTTCTAGTAAACCCAGCTGTTCAAACTCGGCAATGATGGCTTTACGGGCATCAAAGCGGTCAAGGCCATGGAAGCGCTCAGGTAAAGGCGCTGACATAGACTCCAGCGGCTTACCATCAAAGGTAAAACACTCGCCTGTAGTTAGGATTGCAGCATCTTTATTAAAGACGTTAATCATTGGCAGCTCATGACGCTTACCAACTTCGTTATCGTTAAAGTCGTGTGCTGGCGTGATTTTTACGCAACCGGTGCCTTTTTCCATGTCGGCATGTTCGTCAGCAACAATAGGGATACGACGATCCACTATTGGCAACAGAATTTCTTTGCCGATTAAGTCTTGATAGCGCTCATCATCTGGGTTGACTGCAACACCTGTGTCACCCAGCATGGTTTCTGGGCGCGTGGTGGCTACCACAATGTAGTCTTTGCCATCTTGCGTCTTAACGCCATCCGCTAATGGATAACGTAGGTTCCACATATGGCCCTGCTTATCTTTGTTTTCAACTTCTAGGTCAGAAATCGCCGTATGTAGCTTAGGGTCCCAGTTTACTAGGCGTTTGCCGCGGTAAATTAAATCGTCTTGATAGAGGCGCACAAACACTTCTTTCACTGCCTCAGAAAGGCCGTCGTCCATGGTAAAACGCTCTCTATCCCAATCGACAGAAGCACCTAGGCGGCGCAGCTGTTTGGTGATGGTGCCACCGGATTGGTTTTTCCACTGCCAGATTTTATCGATAAAGGCATCACGACCGAGCTCATGGCGAGATTTACCTTCCTCTGCTGCCAGCTTACGTTCGACTACCATTTGCGTTGCGATACCAGCATGATCGGTACCAACCTGCCATAGGGTATTGTTCCCTTTCATGCGTTGATAACGGATCAAAGTATCCATAATGGTGTCTTGGAAGGCGTGGCCCATGTGTAGGCTACCTGTGACATTCGGCGGTGGGATCATAATTGAATATGCGTCGCCTTTGCCTGATGGCTTAAAGTAGCCATTTGACTCCCAGTCTTGGTATAAAGACTGCTCAATATCTTGCGGATTGTAGGTTTTATCCATTACACAGAACCCTAAAAAATGCTATTTCTCAATATCTTCAGTGGAAATTGTTGCGCCAAGTCCACGTAACTGTTTGAATCGTTCTCGTGCAGCTTGTTTGGCGCTGGCCTCGACCGGGACAAAGTCAAATACCTGGTCAAAGCGACGAATAAAGTCAGGTAAAGCCGTCGCAAGGTTAATCAATACCGGTCGCCGAGCAGCGGGGGGCATTAGCCCTATCTCTACTGGCGCACCACCTTTGGGGCCTTCACCCTGGAGGTTATGTGGTACAAATCGCTCCGGGTTAAAACACCATAAGTGCTCATCAAAGAGGTGAGCGTCTTCGGTATTATTCACATTAACAAAAATGCGGTGACCAGCCTGATACAGGGTGGCCGCTGTTTGTGCTGCTAGATCAAAATGAGCCGGAACGCTAGCTCCCGGCTCATCGCTTTGTTTTAACACGTAAAAGCGCGCTTTGATTGTCATTATAATGGTACCAATTACGACGCGTGACTTTACAGTTTTCCCAAGCTGGCGCGCAATCATGGCGACTGACTTAGGCTGATAAAGTTACCTGGCGCGACTGAGTTTAAACGTTAAACTTGCGCGACTTATATGCACATAAATAGGCCGCTATTTTGACACATAAAGGCAAGGCCATCAATCAACACCGAAAAGGTGGGCAGAAAAACCCTGTCGGGCTGAGAAAATACGCCCTGACAGAGAATATGCCACTGGCTTCAGGGGCCACAGAGGTCGCGGAATAAATCCGCGGCTACATAATTTGTCACCCTGAACTGGATTCAGGGGCCATAGAGGTCGCGGAATAAATCAGCTGCTACGGGTTCGACGTGGTTATTGGCTTCGGTGTTTGAAACAGATGCATGATGTCGTAGCAGCGATTTTATATCGCGACTGTTTTTATGGTTTATATCGCAATGTTTTACATGGACTCCGGACCAAGTCCGGAGTGACGGCCTGACGTAGGCGCAGTTTTATAACGCAACAGGGGGAGCGTTGTAGGCGCGATTTTATATCGCGCTAGGTTTTGAGGTAATGCGTATTAGATCATATGATTGAGGAATTGGTTTGTGGCGACAAACAAAAAAACGCGCTGTCGAAACAGCGCGTTTATATTTTTGATACGTAGCAGAGATTATATATCGCGATTGTTTTCACGATTTTACATCAAGGATGTTTTCGTGATGATGTATCGCGCTGGCATTGCTGCTAGTCTTGCTGTGCGTCCGTGATATCGGCGCGATTTAACAAGTACTGCATTAACATAGGCACAGGACGGCCGGTTGCGCCTTTGTTTTTGCCGCTTTTCCACGCTGTGCCGGCAATATCTAGGTGGGCCCAATTGTACTTTTTGGTGAACTTAGATAAAAAGCAAGCCGCTGTGATAGTCCCTGCTGAGCGACCGCCAAGGTTAGTAAAGTCCGCAAATGGGCTTTCTAATTGCTCTTGATAGTCATCCCATAACGGTAACTGCCATGCTCTGTCGCCACTTTGCTCCGACGCTTTTAATAGGTCGTGCGCCAGCGGGTTGTGGTTTGACAGTAAGCCGGTTGCATGACTGCCCAGTGCCACAATACAAGCCCCAGTTAGGGTCGCCACGTCAACCACTGCTTCTGGGTCAAATGCTTCAACGTACGTGAGGGCATCACACAGCACCAAGCGGCCTTCGGCGTCGGTGTTAAGCACTTCCACCGTTTGCCCCGACATGGTGGTTAAAATGTCACCTGGGCGATAGGCATCACCACCAGGCATGTTTTCGCAGCCTGCCAATACGCCAATTACATTTAACGGCAGCTGCATTTCTACCACCGCACGCATCAGGCCTAATACCCCAGCAGCGCCACCCATGTCGTATTTCATTTCATCCATGGCTTCGCCTGGTTTAATTGAAATACCACCGGAATCAAATGTTAAGCCTTTACCAACAAACACAATAGGTGCTTGGCCTTCTTCGCCACCGTTGTAGTGGATCACTGACATCACTGACTCATTGCGGCTGCCACGGCCTACCGCAAGGTAAGAGTGCATTCCCAGCTCTTCCATTTCTTGCTCGCCCACCAAGTTAACGGTGACATTATCAAAATCTTCAGCAAGCTGTTGTGCCTGTTCACCTAAGTAACGCGGATTGCAAATGTTCGGTGGCATATTGGCCACGTCTTTACATACTTTGCTACCGGCAGCAATGGCTAAGCCATGTTCAATAGCGCTTTCACCTATGGTCAGTTCACGTCTTGTGGGGACGTTGAACACGATTTTGCGCAGTGGGCGTCGTGCTTCGCTCTTCTTACTTTTAAGTTGATTAAAGGTGTATAAGCAATCTTGTGTGGTTTCAACTGCTTGGCGCACCTTCCAGTAGGTGTCACGGCCTTTGACGTGCTGCTCAGTTAAGAAGCACACCGCTTCCATAGAGCCGGTTTCGTTTAAGGTATTAATGGTTTTTGAAATAATCTGCTTGTACTGTTTATCATCTAACTCGCGCTCTTTACCACAGCCAACGAGTAGGACGCGCTCACTTAGCACGTTTGGTACGTGATGAAGTAGTAGTACCTGTCCCGGTTTACCTTCTAAATCACCACGGCGTAATAGGTTTGAAATGTAGCCTTCGCTTATTTTATCCAGCTGTTCACCAATCGGTGAAAGACGACGTGGCTCGTACACGCCAACCACAATACATGCGCTGCGTTGTTTTTCTGGACTACCACTTTTTACGCTGAATTCCATTGCGACTCCTGAGTCTTAGTAATGTCTTTGAACTTTTTATGCCAATTAGCATTCCTAAAGTTTAAGTCATGAATATACTTAACCTTAGGTAGGATATTGGGTCACATTGGCATATAATAAAGTGACTAAAATAATCAGTTTACTCAATTTTTCCCACTATTCCAGTGAAACGAGATGTTTTATAGGGACGAACATTGCTTATTTTCCGCTATTTAACGGGTGAAGTACTGAAATCTCAGGTTGCAGTTTTCCTCACTCTAATGACAATTTTCTTGTCACAAAAGTTTGTGCTCATACTGGGTTCTGCCTCTGAGGGGGGAATACCTGGTAAGTTAGTGCTTGCTTTGCTGGCACTCAAGCTACCGCAATTAGCCGGGTATATTCTGCCGCTAAGTTTATTCTTGGGGATCATCCTCGCCTACAGTCGCATTTATGCCGACAGTGAAATGACGGTGCTCAAAGCGTGTGGCGTGAGCGAATGGTACGTGGTGCGAGTGACCTTGGTTTCAAGCGCGGTATTTGCACTACTTGCTGCGGTGATAAGCTTATATGTTGCACCGTGGGCCAGTGAAAAAGAATATCAGCTGAAAGAGCAAGCGGATGCCGAATCCGGTCTATCGACGTTACGCGCTGGACGTTTTCAGCAAACGGGGAATGAGAAAGCGGTGGTGTTTGTTCATGGTATTAACGAACAAGGGCGTGAGCTTGATAAAGTCTTTGTCGCGCAATTGCCAGTATCCGATTCTAATCAAGCTGCACGTTTAGTGTATGCCCAGAAAGGTGAAGTGATTGAGCTTGAAAGCGGTGAGCAACAATTGCTGCTTCATGAGGGTAAACGTTATGAAACCGATGGCTTTAGCCAGGCCCTTAATCGCACTGAGTTTGGCTCGTACCAAGTACAAATTAAAGAACAAGAAATAGAGCATCAACGGCGCAAGCTCGAGGCCATTCCAAGCATGCAGTTACTTGCTATGGATACCCCAGAAGCCAATGCCCAATTTCAATTGCGGCTGTCAGTACCTATTTCCATTATCTTACTCACGCTATTGGCCGTGCCTTTAAGTGTGGTGAATCCAAGGCAAGGTAAATTCGCTAAATTAGTACCAGCCATCACCTTGTATTTGGGTTACTTTATTTTATTAAATGCCGGTAAATTTTTGCTTGCGGAAGAAAAAGTACCGGCATCAGTGGGGCTGTGGTGGATCCATCTGAGCGTGCTGTTTATCGGCACTTATCTCATTGCTAAAGGTCGTCCTTTTGGTGTGTGGGTGCGTTCGTTGTTGGTGAAACGGGAGCCGGTATCATGATGAAAACGCTAGACTGGTATTTAGGCCGCAGTATTTTGCAAACCACAGGGTTTGCACTATTGGTGTTTGTTGGTATCAATACCCTAATTAAATTTATTGAGCAGTTGCGCTCAGTGGGCCGTGGCAGCTACGACTTACTTGGAGCCATGTTGTACACCCTATACAGTATGCCCAGTGATGTGGTGGTGTTTTTCCCCATGGCGGCATTAATTGGTGGTCTGATAGGGCTGGGGGCGCTGGCCTCGAGCAGTGAGCTTATTGTAATGCAAGCGGCTGGTTGGTCACGACTGCAAATCATTATGTCGGTAATGAAAACCGCCGTGGTGCTGGCCATTTTGATGATGGCATTGGGCGAGTGGGGTGCGCCAAAAGCGGAGCAAACGGCAAAACGCCTGAAAAACGAAGCCATTTATGGCGGTGAAGTTTACAGCGCCCAACAGGGCGTGTGGGCGAAAGATGGCGGGAATTTCATTAATATTGCCAATGTCGAAAAAAGCGGTGAGCTTAAAGACATTGCGATTTATTACTTTGATGACACCCTAAACTTAGCCAAAATAGTCAGGGCTCAGTCGGCTAAAAGCATTGACAGCGGTTGGCAGTTGCAAGACGTTGAAGAAGTTCAGCTGCAAAGCGATAAAATCACCACCCATTATTCTAAGTCCATGCGCTATGAGTCTGAGCTTTCTGCAGATAGGCTTGGTGTGGTATCGGTAGAGCCAGACGCGTTATCCTTTACTGGGTTGTGGTCATTTTTAGGCTATTTAAAGCAAAATGACCAAGATGCCAGCAGCTATGAGCTCGCGCTATGGCGTAAAGTCATGCAACCGTTGACGGTGGCGGTGATGCTGCTAGTGGCGTTATCTTTTGTGTTTGGGCCGTTACGTAGTGTAAGCATGGGAGCCAGGATCATCATGGGGGTGATCACCGGCTTAGCTTTTCATTTGAGTAATGAAATTTTTGGTCCCATTGTGATGGTGTACCAGGTGCCACCTGTGGTCGGGGCGTTAATGCCAAGCTTATTATTTATTGGCTTGGCGGTGCATTTATTGAAAAAGCGCAGCTAACAATTAAAAAAGGGCGAGTTAAACTTGCCCTTTTTAATGCCCTGAGGCTCATACCAAATGTGGTATTAATCAAGACTGTTATACACTTTTTTGTTTTCTTCTTTGCTTAATACCACCACTTCGGTGGCGCAAATTAAGTCTTGCAGCGCTCGCTTCTTTTTAAAATCGAACAGTACGATGATGTTTCCCAAGCCCAATAATGCCGATAAGCTACGAGCAATAGCACGCGGCCAGCTAAGCAATTTACCATCAGGGGTTTGTACTTTTAAACGCCATGCTCGCATGCCAATGGTCTGGCCGCTTTTAGTCCAGAAGTAAGCGAAAAACAGCACCGCAACCGCCACCAGTAATATGGCTCTAAGGCTATATAAAATAGGGTCTGCTTGGATGAGAGCGGACACGTCTTCATGGCTGCCAAGGCTGAGGATATCCATAGAGATAAGGCCATTGACCAGCAGTAAGTAAAGCACTGTCGTCAACATAGCAAATGCCACAACAACAAGGCCATCGTAGATAAGAGAAGCCAAACGGCGAGCAAATGGAGCTGGTGGAAAATCTGACATCTTTCGTCTCAAAATTGCATGGTTTCAGACTATTTTACACATAAACACAAAAAACGTTTACTGAATTCACGCTTTTGCTCAAATACCAAGCAGTTGGCTACCGATGACAAAAAAATTACTTGCCGTTCTTGGATGCCTTTGTATAATGCAAAGCATAGAGACGAAGGCAAATAAAAAAAGCCTGAGCTCAAAGTGGTTTTTCTTTATTTTCTCATCGTTTAGAAGATGAAAGAAAAATTATGCCAGTGTGATGGAATTGGTAGACATGACGGATTCAAAATCCGTTGCCTTCGGGCGTGGCGGTTCAAGTCCGCCCACTGGTACCACTTTTTATGACCCTAGCCGTATGGTTAGGGTTTTTTTATGTCTGAAACAAAGTGAAAGGCAGACTTATGCGCCACGCAGGTGGCGCTCTTATAAGGAACGAGTCCGCCCACTGGTACCACTTTTTATGACCCTAGCCGTATGGTTAGGGTTTTTTTATGTCTGAAACAAAGTGAAAGGCAGACTTATGCGCCACGCAGGTGGCGCTCTTATAAGGAACGAGTCCGCCCACTGGTACCACTTTTTACGACCCTAACCGTATGGTTAGGGTTTTTTTATGTCTGAAATAAAGTGCACGTTCTCGTAGGAGCGATTTTATATCGCGCGAAAAGATCCCGGCGTAAAGCCGGTCCCACCTCTGTGTTTTCTCACTATCATAACTATTTATCGTGAGCTCACATAGTTCGTCACCCTGAACTGGATTCAGGATCCATTGGGTCGCGGAATAAATCCGCGGCTACAAAATTCGTCACCCTGAACTGGATTCAGGGTCCATCTCGAGCCTCTGAGCCGCTCTTACCATAGACTCCGGATCAAGCCCGGAGTGACGACCTTAAGTCGCGGAATCAATCCGCTGCTACGGGTTTGGTGTCGTTTGTAAGTTTGCAGCTTATAATAAATGAACGGTCCCGTAGCAGCGATTTTATCTCGCGATTGTTCTTATGATTTTATATCGCGATTGCTCTTATGGTTTACACCGAGATAAAACCTCAGCGAGCGATAGTGCAGCGGTTGCGGCCATTTTGTTTGGAACAATAAAGTGCCTTATCTGCACGAATTAGCATATCTTCAAGGTTGTCTTTCATACCACCAAGGGCGGTAAGACCAGAGGAAACCGTAATTGATATAGATGTTTTTTTATCGAGGGTGGTAATTTTTTGCTGTGCCAGTAGCTGACTTAAGCGGTTAGTTAGGTTTTTGGCTGCAGTCATATTTGTTTCTGGCAGCAGTAACACAAACTCTTCACCACCAAAACGTGCGAATATATCACTGTCGCGTAAGTGCTCGCGAAACAACTGAGCGAAAGTTTGCAACACTAAATCACCATTGGCATGGCCATAGTTATCATTCACCTGCTTAAAATGGTCTATGTCGAGCAATAGTAGTGAGAGAGGGTGGTGGTAACGTTGACAACGTTTAACCTCAGCCTCGGCGAGCTTATTAAAGCTGCGGCGATTGTGTATTTGAGTCAGTTCGTCTAACGCGGCAATTTTGGAGAGCTGTGCAAGGGCTTGCTGCAGTTCAAGCTGGGTTTGTTTTAACTCAGTAATATCACGTGTAGAAACCACCAAAAAGCCATTGTCTAGCAATAGTTCAGATACTTGCACCCAAGTGCCATCGCGCCAGTCAGATTCGAATACACGGTGCTTTTGGCTGCGCTTTCTTGTGTGTATATCCGCAATCCAGTCATCAATGTCTGTGGTTTCAATATTGATGGTTTGTCCGAGCTGGAAGGCACGCTTAACCAGCTCGCTGTTGCTTTTTCCTATGGCTTGCTCTTTGCTGAGCCCCCATATTGAGGCCATATTTTGATTACACAGCACCAAGCGGTCGTGGCTATCGAATACCCCAAAGGCATCGGGGGAATGCTCCAGCAATTCGTTCATTAACCAAAGCATGTCTATGTTGTCGTTTTGCGTTGCCATAGATAAGCTACTTGAGGCAATAAGGTTAAGTATAGCTAGAATCTAGCGTTAGCAAGTGTGTTCTTGACTATGATTGGTGCAAATCTTAACTATTGTTTAATTTGCCTAACTTGCCTATGCTAAGAAGGTGGAAGTAAAAACATTTTTTGCTAAAAAATAGCAGTGGTTGGGCAATTATAATAATGAAGCAAACCATCACTAAGCGTACCATATTGTTAATACTCGCTTTTACCGTGGCATTTTGGGGGTTGGCAATATATGCAGTAAATCTGCTGTCGCACTCTATGGTGTCTGATGAAATTCATGCGCAAAAAGAGGCGCAACGGCTGGATATATCGCTAGCCAGATCGCAGATGGAAGCGTCCATATTTATGGATATCTATCTTGCCGAAAGCTTAGCGATGGTAGCCACCATTGACTCCGAATTTGCCACTAAGCACTGGTCTCAAGTGGCTGCTAAAGTTATTAATAAATCCAACTTTATTCGTCATGTGGCGCTCGCGCCGAATAATATCATTCGTCATGTCTACCCTATTACCGGTAATCGGTCGGCTCTTGGCTTTGACTTTCGTACTCAGCCGGCACAGCTGAGAACAGTAGAGCTTGCGCGACAAAACCAACAAGTATTTATTGCCGGGCCGCTGCAGTTGGTACAAGGTGGAGAGGCACTGATTGCTAGATTCCCTATCTTTTCTGACTACCCCAGTAACAAGCAATACTGGGGTTCCTTGAGTGTGGTTATCGACTATCAAAAGCTACTTGCTGCCAGTGGCATTACTGAGCTTACCAACCAGCAACTTGGGATCCGAGGGCGTGATGGTTTAGGTGAGTTTGGCGATGTTTTCTATGGCTCTGAAACGGTTTTTCAGCAGCCTGACTTACTATTACCAGTTAAGCTTCCGTTTGGTAAGTGGCAAATTGCAATGACCTATCAACTGGATAATTCAGCGATCACCGCGATAAAAAACCAGACTCGAGTGATAGCCGTTGTAGTGGCTGCTGCGTTATTTATCTCCTTGATAGCTTTATACCGAGCTTACCACTTCGCTCATAAGGCCTCGTTGCAAGACGAGTTAACTCGGCTACCTAACCGCCGTTTTGCTACTAAGCGCTTACAAGAGTTATTGTCTAGGCAAGAATGCCCCTCTTTTGTTCTATTGAATCTAGATTTAAATAACTTTAAGCAGGTTAATGACGAGTTTGGCCATGAAATGGGCGATCAGCTATTGCGCCATGTTGCGCAGTTAATCCAAAATTCCATTCGTGTTTATGACTTTGCGGCGCGGTTGGGTGGAGACGAGTTTTTGATTATTTTGCATCGTGTCGAGGAGCAACAACAACTGCAAACTATTATAACTAAAATAAAAAGTCGCATCAGTACTACGCCATTGGTTATTGCAGGGCAAGCTATCAGCGCCGAAGCCAGTGTCGGTTTTGCTTTTGTTAAACGTGAGGGCGACTCAGTGTCAGATTTGATGGCAAGAGCCGATCGCAGTATGTATAGCGATAAAAAACAGCAAGCACAGCGCGTTAATAAGACTGTTTTAAGCGGCGATCAGGAATCTTAAAAAAACTCGTCTACGCTTATAATAACAATACAAAAAATGAGAGCGTCCTGTGCAGCTTAAGCAGTCTGTTTTATTCTTTAAACTTGCCGCATTAACATGCGCTGTAGTGATTATTCTAACCAGTTGGTTTTTGTATTATGAGGTGAGCTCCAGCTCCGAGCGGGCACAACAATTAACTCACATACAAACCGCATTACAGCGTACCATGGAGCAAGAGCAGCAATTACTCAGCAATATGGAGCCACAGCTGACTGCGGTACTACCACAACAACAATACTTTTACCAAGACAGTTACAACCGCTTACTGTTGCTGTTGCATCAAGAGCAAGCACTATTACCCTTAATGAAGCAGCTCGATCGCTTGGCAAAAGACTATTTTGCTCAACTGGAGCGCTTAATCGAGTTGCAAGAACAGCTGGGGTACGATGAAGAGTCGGGGTTGTATGGAGAGTTTCGCCGGCAATCCCATGCGCTTCAGCAAGCGGTGAGCAACGCCTCATCGAAAGAGCTTGAGATCCTGATTTTAGAACTAAGACGGCGCGAGAAAGACTACTTGCTGCGTGCCGATGAGCGCTACCTAGTGATGCATGAAAATTTAGTGGCGCAAACACAGCAGCGCTTATTACAACATGACAGCAAAGCTGAAATAGCGCGCTTACTGGCAGCCTATGAGCTCGGTTTTAATCAATATGTCACGCTGCTACAGCAGCTGGGCTTAACGCAAAATCAAGGGCTTCGTGGTCAGTTACATACCACGAAACAACAATTGCGCAATCAGGTAGAGTTACTGGACACCAGAAGCCAGAGCTTGGCTAAGCAACGCCAAGAAAGCATTATTCTATACGGCCTTATTCTTATTGTGCTGATGAATACGGCGGTATTACTCCTACTCAACTATCAAAACAGCAAGGTCACCAACCACATTTTAGCTATCAATAAAGTATTGATTAAAGTGGCGAAGTACGAGGACTTTAGCCAGCGCGTGGCGCTTAAAGGTGACGATGAAATCGCTCAGATTGGTCATCAGCTCGATGATTTACTGGCGTTTATAGAAACCCTATTGGCGCGTTTAAGCAGTGCTCAGCAGCGCATTATCGAAGAAGCGAAAATGGCCAGCTTAGGTAACATGGTCAGTGGTTTTGCCCACGAGCTCAATACGCCGCTGGGGGTAGCCATCACCAGCCAATCTCATTTAAAAGAGCAAGTATCGACGTTAAAGTCCGAACTTGAGTTAGGCAAACTACAACGTCAGACCTTAACTCGACTATTAAGCGAAGCAGAAGACGCACTGTATTTGCTGGAGAATAACCTCCACCGCACCGCATCACTGGTGGATGATTTTAAGCTGGTGGCAATAAATAAAGACTATGAAGAAAAGGTCGCATTTAACTTAAAGCAGCTTGTGCAAAGCGTATTTGATTGCTATCACAGTGAGCTAAATGAGCAAGACTATGACATCACTCTCGAGATCCCCGACAACCTCACGCTAATTAGTTACCCTTCGGTTTTCAATCAGGTAGTAGGCTATTGCATTAATAACTGCATCAAGCACGCCAAAATCCCCGGACAGCGGCTAAACATTGTGGTCTCGACGGTGCTGATTAATGACTATATTCACTTTTACTTCAAAGACGACGGTGCGGGAATTGATAAAGAATTATTGCCAGTGATCTTTGAGCCCTTTGTCACCTCAAAACGATTCTCTGGTGGCACTGGATTGGGGTTAAGTATTGTCTATAACTTGGTAACGCAGAAATTAAATGGCGAGGTAAAAATGCAAAGCCCAGCCCATGGCGGCGCGTGCTTGCACATCATTTTGACGGCAACAGAGTTTGATTATGAGGCCGAAGCTTAATAGCAAGTATAGATGAGCTTGAAGGTATAAATAACACCTGCGGTGACGTCACCGCAGGTGTCGATAGTGGTTTATGATGACTTAGGCTTTTTTAGCTGCAACCCATTCATCAACAAATGACTCAAGTACGTTCAGCGGTACCGGGCCATTTTTAAGTACTACATCGTGGAATTCACGAATGTCGAACTTGTCACCAAGCTCTTTCTTGGCAGCTTCACGAAGCTCAAGAATTTTCAGCATGCCAATTTTGTATGCCGTTGCTTGAGATGGCATCACAATGTGACGCTCGACCATTTTCACGGCGTCCGATTTGGCATTTGGAGTATTGTTGACGTAATAGTCGATACCTTCTTGGCGTGTCCATTTCATCGCATGGATACCCGTATCTACCACTAGGCGACATGCACGCCACAGTTCCATAGCAAGACGACCGAAGTCAGAATAAGGGTCTTCGTATAAGCCCATTTCTTTTGGTACTAGTTCAGAGTACAGACCCCAGCCTTCCACGTAAGCTGTGTAGCCACCGAACTTACGGAACTTAGGTACCCCTTCCAGCTCCTGTGCAATGGCAATTTGCATGTGGTGACCAGGAATACCTTCGTGGTAAGCCAGTGCTTCCATTTGGTATGTTGGCATGGCTTCCATGTCGTACAAGTTAGCGTAGTAAATGCCCGGACGTGAACCATCTGGCGCTGGTTGTTGATAAAACGCTTTACCAGCCGATTTTTCACGGAACGATTCTACGCGTTTGACGATCATGTCTGCTTTAGGTTTGACGATAAAGAGCTCATCCAAGCGTGATTTCATGTTATCAATCATCGCTTTGGCTTCAGATAGATACTGCGCTTTACCTTCATCGGTGTTTGGTAGGTAGAACTGCTCGTCTGACTTCATGAACTCCATAAAGGCCGATAAGTCGCCATCGAAGCCCACTTTCTCTTTGATTGCACGCATTTCATCGTGAATACGAGCGACTTCAGATAAGCCAATTTCATGAATTTCTTTGGCTGTCAGGTCTGTGGTGGTGGTGCGCGCCAGCGCTGTGTTGAAGAACTCTTCGCCGTTAGGGAATTTCCATGCTCCATCGCGGGTGTCGGCTTTTTTCTCAAGCTGGTGAAGGTAGCTGATCAGCGTATTGTATGCCGGTTTAACTGCGCTGGTTAGGGCATCAACGGCTTCGCCAATAAGCTTATTTTTCTCTTCTTCAGCGATCTCTAACTTGTTCACTTTACGTTTGAAGTCAGCCAGTAAGGTAGAGTCATCGCCTTCAGCAAACGGCGCGCCTTTAATGATGTTTTCACTGGACTCGATCGCATGAGGGAAAACAAACTTAGGAGCAATAATGCCTTTATCTGCGCGCTTTTGCAGGC
Organism: Pseudoalteromonas 'SMAR'; assembly: GCF_048515945.1. Taxonomy (NCBI): domain Bacteria; kingdom Pseudomonadati; phylum Pseudomonadota; class Gammaproteobacteria; order Alteromonadales; family Pseudoalteromonadaceae; genus Pseudoalteromonas; species Pseudoalteromonas 'SMAR'. The sequence continues at coordinate 29,904 of NZ_JBLWMW010000019.1, read as the reverse complement.
CGACGATAAGCTGATCAAATACTTTTGGTACACCATTTAGTCGTGAGATATACGCTTTTGCGTCGTCAACACTGGCGATTTGGTGTTGGTTAATTAAGAACGCTGGCACCATTGAGTGCATACCAAACATCTGGTTCACAGGATAGTTATGGTAGCGCCATTTGAAATCGGCAATTTCGGTTTCAAGGTTTTGCTTAAATAGGTCGTAGCTGACTTGAGTGCTGGCATCGAGCTTACTGCGGTCGATAGCGTTTAGCGCGGCTAAGTCTTTTTTTGTCAGCTCAAGGTCTTCAAGCTGGCGAGCTTCACTGTTATCGTCCCATTTGTCATAGTCTTTTTTAATGCCCATGTAAGTTTGGTAAATTGGGCTACGCATCACACTACGGTTAAAAGACTCCTCAAACAGAGCGTTCGCCTTTTCTACTTCACTTTGTACTACTTGTTGTTGCACTTGAGCTTGTGGCGCTTCAGAAGTGGTGGTTTGTTGACAGCCTGCGAATAGTGCAACACTAACCGCCGCCGCAAGAATGCTTAATTTACGCATCATATACCCTTTTATTATGTTTTATCTTTGCCAAAATCTGAGGAATGAAACATGTCACACCTCAGCTTGATATGAACTTATTATCAAACAAATAACTCTAACAAATCGTTGAGATATCTGTGGCCTTTATTTGTAACTAACCATGTATCTTGGGATTCATGGAGTAGGCCTTTTTGCACCGCGCTGCTAATTTGCGTTGCAACTTGGTCCATTGATAAACCAGTATAATCACAAAATTGTTGTTTCGCAGCAGGTGTCTTCAGCCGCAGCACATTCATAAAATACTCAAATGGCCTGTCAGCCTCGCTCACATCCCAGTTTTGGTATAAATAGGGCTTGCTTAAGTCCATATAACCGCGAGGGTGTTTGAATTTTACCGTACGTAAGATCTGCTGCTGTTGTGGTAGAGTGATTTTGCCATGAGCACCACAGCCTATTCCCAAATAATCGCCAAATTGCCAGTAATTTAAGTTATGTCGACACTGGTAGCCACTTTTAGCGTAGCCAGAGATTTCGTACTGATGATAGCCATGCTCCGCCAGCAACGCCTGACCTTGCTCCTGAATGTCCCATAATACTTCGTCTTGCGGTAAGGTCGGGGGCTTTGAAGCAAACTGGGTGTTGGGCTCGATGGTGAGCTGATACCAAGATAAATGAGGCGGTTCCATGGCAATGGCTTGGCGCAAATCGCTTAGGGCGTCAGCAACTGTTTGTCCAGGCAGACCGTGCATTAAATCTAAATTAAAGCTTTTCAATCCTGCTTGATGGGCTTCTGTTGCTGCATTGAGCGCTTCTTGCTTGCCATGAATACGGCCTAATTGGGTTAATTTTTCTTGCTGTAGGCTTTGCACACCAATGGAAATACGGTTAATGCCAGCGTCAACATAATGCTTAAAGCGGTCGGTTTCTACCGTACCTGGGTTGGCCTCTAAGGTGATTTCAATGTCGTCTGCAAAGCCAATTAAGGCTTCAATTTCAGCCAGTAAATACTGATAAGCCTGACCTGAGAGTAAGCTTGGGGTGCCGCCGCCAATAAAAATACTGTGTAGCTTACGTCCTTGAACATACTCTAAGTCGGCTTTTAAATCATGCAGTAGGTGTTGAATATACTCGGTTTCGGGGATCTCGCCCTTTTTACCATGACTGTTAAAGTCACAATAAGGGCATTTTTGCACGCACCAAGGCACGTGCACATATAAGCTTAGGGGAGGGAGTTTCACACTGAACCTTGAAAGTGACGAACCAATTGTTGCAGCGCTTGACCGCGGTGACTGATGGCATTTTTCTCTGCCTTACTCAGTTGTGCCGAGGTGCAATCTAAGCCGTTTACTTTAAATACCGGATCATAGCCAAAGCCTTCACGGCCTTGTTGTGAGGTGGTAATTTCACCTTCCCAACTGGCTTGGCAGATCAGTGGCGTTGGGTCATCGGCATGACGCATATACACCAGTACGCACCAAAAGCGGGCGCTACGTTGCGTCTGGCCTTCAAGCGCCGCTAGCAGCTTATCAATGTTGTCTTGGTCGCTGGCACCGTTGCCGGCGTAACGGGCCGAGTACACTCCTGGCGCTCCGGCTAGAGCATCTACTTCTAAGCCCGAGTCATCGGCAATGGCTGGCAAGCCCGATTCCTTTGCGGCATGGCGCGCCTTAATAATGGCGTTCTCCACAAAGGTGGTGCCGGTTTCTGCCACCTCGGATACCGCGAACTCATTTTGCGGTATGACTTCCATGGCAAAGTCTGCCAGCATGCTGCTCAGTTCCTTCACCTTACCTTGATTGCCACTGGCAAGTACTACTTTATTGTTCATTTTACTCATCGACATAAAATTTCTGCGAAAACACTAGCTGACGGCTTTGACTGCCCTGGCTAATATTGATTTCAAAGCGAAAAACATCTTCGTGGTCGTAGTCCAGTTGGGCGAGGTAATAAATGGCTTCACCTTCAACCACCTCTTTAAACTCGAGCTCGACTTTTTTGCCCAGCAGATCACGGGCAAAGCCAGAGACATTGGCTTTTACCGCAGGCTTACTCGGTTTGTCGGCAAGCACTGAGATATTAACAATGGCTTGGCTACCGCTACGGGTTAAGTCATAGGCCTTGGCAATGTTGGGCTGGATAAACGTAGAGGGAAAAGCAATGTAGTGCACTTCCCAAGGTCCAAGATCTTTAAACTGGCCTCCTTGTTGCTCAGCCATGACATTGGGAGCAAGCAATAAAAGCAGGGCGAACAGTAATGGTTTCATCAGGCGCTCCTATCTAAACAGGTCCATCATCAAAATTTGCAAAAACTGCATAGCGATAATCAGCACTAAAATGGATAAGTCTAAACCACCTAGTGGTGGAATAACTTTACGAATAGGGCGCAACATTGGCTCAGTGAGCTGTTCAAAAACCGCCGCTACTGGGTTATAGCCTTGCGATACCCAACTTAAAATGGCACGGATGATGAGGATCCAAAATACTAGGCTAAAGGCTTCGCGCAATACCGTAATAGCGCCACCAAACAGCGCACCGAGGGCATCAAAATAGCCACCAAACAGCGCCATCAAGGTGGCCATTTTGGCGAACCCGACAAGGAATGCCAGCACTAAGGAGGCGAGATCTAAACCACCTACACCAGGGATAATCTTACGCAGTGGGTTAACTGCAAAGGAAGTCGCTTTGACTACCGCTTGGCTCAGTGGATTGTAAAAATCGGCTTTGACAAGCTGCAACCAAAAGCGCAGCAACACCACCATCAAAAACAGATCAAAAACAATCCCGACTAAAAATTGCATGGCATTCATTGGTCACCCTTATATTTCTTTTTCCATTTCTTCAGCGCGAGCGATGCATGCGTCCATCGCGTCGGCTACGGTATTAACTAAGCCTTGTGATTTTAAATGTTCCACCGCCGCGTGCGTTGTTCCGCCTTTAGAGGTGACGTTGGCACGCAGTTGTGAGATGCTGATCTCTGGCTGTGAAAGCGCCATTTCAGCAGCGCCAAGAGCCGTTTGTTGCACCAGTTTGCGCGCTTCATCATCGTTAAAGCCAAGTGCTTTTGCTTTTTCTTCAATGGCTTCCATAAATAAGAAGAAGTACGCCGGTGATGAGCCAGTTACGGCAATCACGTTATTAATTTTTTCTTCTTTATCTAGCCACAAGGCAATCCCAGTCGAAGAGAAAACTTCTTCAATGTATTGCTTTTCTTCGTCACTCAAGCCCTCGCCGTATAAGCCCGAAACACCACGGCCCAGTAGCGATGGGGTGTTTGGCATACAGCGAACCATTTTAACTGACTGCCCGAGCATTTCTTGTAAACGTGCAACGGTGATCCCCGCCGCCACGGAAACAAATAATTTATTGCTTATATCGATGTCAGCGTCTTGGAATGTTTGACACAAGTCAGCCATCATTTGTGGCTTCACTGATAGTACGATAACGTCTGCTGCGGCAACGGCTTCAAGGTTGTCTTGTGTGGTTCTAACCGACAGCTGCTCTGCAACTTTGGCAAGCTTGTCTGCATTTCGGTTGGTAGCAATAATGGATTGGGCGTCAAAGCCACTTTTGATCATGCCGCCAATAATGGCGTAGCTCATATTTCCTGTGCCGATAAATGCAATCGTCTTATTTGACATAGTGTTATTCACCTCATTGTCGTTTGCCAAAAATATCAGTACCGATGCGAACCATGGTGGAGCCAGCCGCGACGGCCGTTTCTAAATCGCCACTCATGCCCATCGATAAGGTATCTAGCTGTTGATATTGGTCCTTTAGTCTATCAAAGCAAGCACGCATTTGCTGGAAATATTGCAATTGCTTTTGTTTATCGTCGGTTTTTTCGGTGATTGTCATTAACCCACGCAACTCTAATTGGGGGCAGCTAGCAATGTAAGCCGCCAATTCATCAACCTCACTCAGAGGGCAACCTGACTTATTGGCGTCGTCACTGATGTTCACTTGCAGCAGTACTTTGAGTGGCTTTAAGTTGTAGGGGCGCTGGTCGTTGAGGCGGCGGGCAATTTTCTCTCTATCAACACTTTGCACCCATTGAAAGTGCTCTGCGATCAGGCGCGATTTATTGGATTGAATAGGGCCAATAAAGTGCCACTCTAACGTTTTGTTGTCTTTAAAATGTGTAATTTTATCAACGGCTTCTTGTACGTATGACTCACCAAAGCAGGTTTGCCCACACTCGATGGCCGCAGCGATGTCGGCGATGGGTTTGGTTTTCGACACAGCCAGTAAGCTAACTGTCTCGTTGAATTGACAATTTTGCTGGGCTTTTTCAATCCGAGCGTAGGCGTTATGTAACCGTTCTGCTATTGTAACCATATAGTTTTAGCGCTCATTGTGGAGTTATAAATGGATATTACTGAGTTATTGGCTTTTAGTGTGCAACACAAAGCATCTGACTTACATCTTTCTTCAAGTGTGTCACCGATGATCCGCGTCGATGGCGATGTCCGTCGGGTCAATATTCCGCCCTTAGAAGCCAAAGATGTTAACAGCCTCATCTACGATATTATGAATGATAATCAACGTCGTGACTATGAGCAAAATCTTGAGATTGATTTCTCGTTTGAAGTGCCCAATTTAGCACGCTTTCGTGTTAATGCCTTCAACTCCAATCGTGGCCCCGCGGCGGTATTTCGCACCATTCCTAATGAAGTTCTCAGCCTTGAAGACTTAGGAGCCCCGGAGATCTTCACTAAAATATCGGATAATCCGCGTGGCCTTGTGCTGGTGACTGGGCCAACTGGCTCAGGTAAATCAACCACTCTAGCGGCCATGGTCGATTACATTAATCGTAACAAACACCATCATATTTTGACCATCGAAGACCCTATTGAATTTGTCCATGATAATAAACTGAGCCTTATTAACCAACGTGAAGTACACCGTGATACTCTTAGTTTTAATGCGGCGCTACGCAGTGCCCTGCGCGAAGATCCAGATGTAATTTTAGTGGGCGAACTGAGGGATTTAGAAACCATTCGTTTGGCGCTAACTGCCGCGGAAACGGGTCACCTAGTGTTTGGTACCTTGCATACCACCTCGGCACCGAAAACCATTGACCGTATTGTGGATGTCTTTCCAGGAGAAGAAAAAGACATGGTGCGTTCGATGTTGTCGGAATCGCTGCAAGCGGTTATCTCACAAACCTTAGTGAAAAAGGTCGGTGGTGGGCGATTGGCGGCCCATGAGATAATGCTAGGGATACCGGCAATTAGAAACCTTATCCGTGAAGATAAAATCGCGCAAATGTACTCGGCCATTCAAACCGGCGCTATGCACGGTATGCAAACCATGGATCAATGCTTATCCAATCTGCTCAACCGCGGTCTAATCACTCAAGCCGATGCCCGCGCTAAAGCACATGATAAGAATCAGTTTAACAGCGGTGGCTTTTAAGAGGTAAGCGAACATGACGATTGAACCTTATTTAAAAACCATGGTAGAGCAGCAAGCGTCGGATTTATTTGTGTCTGCTGGCCTTGCCGTCAGTGCCAAGGTTGACGGTGAGTTGCGGGCGTTAAGCGATGCTAAGCTCGATGATAAAGAATCCGAAGCGCTCGTCACCTCGATCATGAGTGAAAAGCAAAAGCAGGAGTTTTATGATAGCAAAGAATGTAACTTTGCTATTGCTAACGACATCGGGCGCTTTCGTGTTTCAGCGTTTTGGCAGCGTGACTGCGCCGGGATGGTGGTCCGCCGGATTGTAACCACCATTCCCGATGTTAATGATTTAGGTCTACCATCAATCCTCACCGATGTCATTATGGCTAAGCGTGGTTTAGTGTTGTTTGTGGGTGGCACCGGCACCGGTAAATCCACCTCATTAGCCGCGCTAATAGGGTATCGAAACCGCAACCAGCGTGGCCATATCTTAACCATAGAGGATCCGGTTGAGTTTGTGCATCAACACGAAAAGAGCATAGTAACTCAGCGCGAGGTCGGTTTAGATACCGAAAGCTTTGAAGCGGCGTTAAAAAGCTCGTTGCGCCAGGCACCGGATGTCATTTTGATTGGTGAAATACGCTCACAAGAGACCATGGAATACGCCTTAAGTTTTGCCGAAACCGGACACTTGTGTGTGGCTACCTTGCATGCCAATAATGCCAACCAAGCCATTGATAGAATTATGCACCTAGTGCCCAAGGAAAAACACGATAAGTTAAAATACGACTTAGCTTTAAACCTGCGGGCAATTGTGGCGCAACAGCTGGTGCCTTCTTCTAAGGGAGAGGGGCGAGAGGCTGCCATCGAAGTGTTGCTAAACTCGCCATTGGTGGCGGAGCTGATCAAAAAAGGCGACATTGGCTCGATCAAAGAGGTGATGGCAAAGTCCAAAGACATGGGCATGCAGACCTTCGACCAAGCGTTGTTTGATTTGTACAAACAGCAGCGCATTAACTATGCCGATGCCTTGCACCATGCTGACTCACCAAACGACCTACGCTTGATGATTAAACTACAAAATAACGAACAAAAAGGCGCAGGATTCTTGCAAGGGGTAACCGTCGATGGCTTGGATCAAAACAGCTAAGCCTTATTTGTTGAGTCTTTGCCTATGGCTGTGTGCAATAAACACCAGCCATGGCAGTGACACCCTAGATGTGTTTATTCGCGACGATGTCCTGAGTGATTATCAGCGTTTTGTCGGCCAGCGTGACGTCACAACTATTGACGACTTTAGCCATCAGGCCGTGCGCCGTGATGTGGTGGATATGGTCATAGCACAACAAGCCTTGCAGCTAGGTGGGTTTAAAAAGCGCTTTATCTTTCGTCCCGGGTTTGTCAATTTCCGTGATTCAAATTTACTGCTGACGGGCCAACAGCTGCTGTATTTTGATAGTTTTTGGCGCCGTGATATCTCTGACATAGAAAACAAAGTGTTCGTCAGTGATGCGGTAATACTGGCGGGACAATACTACGCTGGTGTCTATCATGCACCGCACAATCGTAAAGTTGCTGAGGTAAAAAGCTTAGCTCAGTTGCAACAGCTGAGCGCAGTATCGAGCCCAAGGTGGCAAACCGATTGGCAGACTTTGCAAGCACTGGAGTTACAACAAGTACACAGCGAAACGGATTGGACGGCGCAAGCCAGAATGGTAGCGAAAGGCTGGGTGGATTTTATGTTGATGCCACTGCAACCAAAACACAATAACCGATTCACCTTAGAGAATATTGAGCTGGTGGCGAACCCCCATGTGGTTATTTTGCTGGATGACAGTCGTCACTTTTTGGTTTCTCGTGCTCACCCTGACGGCAAAAGGGCATTTACGGCGCTACAAAAAGGCTTGCAGCAGCTGCGCCAGCAAGGTGCCATAACAAAAGCCTATCAGCAAGCTGGGTTGATCCCTGACTTGACTCAGTACCAAGTGCTCCAGCCTGCCAAGTAGTCGTCAGCTAGGGAGTTGGCATCGCTCGATTAACAATCGCTTGAGCATCGACGTCGCTCGCCAGCACTCCATATTGACTGCCTCGATGGTCACTAAAGCGACTGCCGACAAAGGCGCTGGCAATCATTTTCTCACCGTAGCAAATTAGCGTGGCGGCCTGCCAACATAGGGCTAAGCGTTCCATACACCAACGCGCCTGCAGTGCCACTTGTTGTGGCTCAGCAAGGGCTTGCTGCAATTGTGCTAGAGCTTGGTCAAATAGCGCATAGTGTCCTTTAGCCTGTTCTAACTCACCAAATAATGCAGCCAGGGTGTCTGGCTCGCGTTGCAGCACCCGCAACAGATCCAAACATTGGACATTGCCAGAGCCTTCCCAAATGGCGTTGACTGGCGCTTCACGAAAGGTTCTGGCAGTAACATTCTCTTCCACATAGCCTACGCCACCAATACATTCCATGGCCTCATAGGTATGCTGCACAGCACGTTTGCAGATCCAATATTTACCAATGGCGGTGGCACTACGTATAAGGGCTGCTTCATGGGGGAGGGCTTGGTTATCGAGCGCGTGGGCGAGACGAAAGCTGATAGCCATAGCCGCTTCCGCTTCCAGCGCTAAGTCTGCTAGTACCTGAGTCATGAGCGGTTGTTGTTGCAGTGGTTTGCCAAAGGCTTGGCGGTGTGCAGTATGCCACATGGCTTCTTTGGCCGCTTGGGCCATGAGGGCGGTGGAGCCGAGCATGCAGTCATAGCGAGTGAGTGCCACCATCTGAATAATAGTAGCAATACCGCGACCCTCTTCGCCGAGTAGCCACCCATGGGCACCGCGAAATTCAATTTCGGAGCTGGCATTTGAACGATTGCCGAGCTTATTTTTTAAGCGTTGAATGTGGATCGGATTTTTACTGCGATCTTCACGCCAACGTGGCACTAAAAAGCACGATAATCGTTGTTCTACCTGAGCCAAGACTAAAAAGCCATCGCACATGGGAGCACTGCAAAACCACTTATGACCGCTTAGGCTGTAGAGCTGACCTGGGCCTGACTCGGACAGTGCTTGCGCCTTAGTGGTGTTGGCTCTAACATCGCTGCCCCCTTGCTTTTCGGTCATGGCCATTCCTATGGTGACTCCTTGCTTGTCAAACCAAGGAATATTGCGCTCATCGTAAATACCGCTGAGAATTTTTGGTAGCCATCGACTGGCGATATCGGGTTGGCTGGCAATAGCAGGCACGGCTGCGAAGGTCATCGTTAAAGGGCAACCAGAACCGGGATCGGCATGGGTATGCAGATATGCCATGGCAGCACGCAGCACATGACTGCCATCCCCATGGTCTTGCCATGGTAAGCTACAATGTCCTTGCTCAATAGCGTGACGCATCAGTTGATGATAGGCCGGATGGTAATTCACTTGATCAATTCGGTGACCAAAACGATCATGAGATTGCAATTCTGGTAGGTGCTTATTAGCCAAAAAACCTGCAGCGAGTAACTCGTGGCCACAGGCTTTGCCAAACTGCTCTAATGTTGCGGTGGGGCACTCTGGGGCAAATCGTCGCAGCCAATATTGCAGCACAGGATCACCGCTAAAGACATTATAGTTTTCCAGTGCTGGAGGTTGGTTAAACACCTCATGGGTCTCACCTTCAGGGGGAATATAGGTCATGCTGAACTCCACTTTTTATTTTCAGCATAACAGCTAAATCAGATCCGACCAGTAGTTTGCGCTAAAAATGCAGCGCATGGCGGCACTATTGCCACATGGACTCGAAATAGCTTTCTAGAATGATGCAGGCCGACATGCCATCGACGTTGCCTTTGGCTAGGTTTTTATAGCCGCCTTGCTCGAACAATCTCGCTTTGGCATCGGCAGTGGTGAGGCGTTCATCCTGAGTCTCTACTGGTAGGCGGAAGTGGTTATGTAACCGGTTGGCAAACTTTTTAGCCCGAAAAGTAAGGTCTTGGCTGGTGCCATCCATATTCAGGGGTAAGCCCACTACGATAACATCTGGCTGCCACTCGTTAATGTAAACGGCAATATCATCCCAATTGGGAATGCCATCTCGCGCCTTCACGGCACCCAGTGGTGAGGCGGAGCCAGTGATCTCTTGGCCAATAGCCAAACCAATGCTTTTGGTGCCAAAGTCAAAGCCTAATACGGTGCGATGACCTTTAGCGGGTTTTTCTTTTTTTGCTTCCATGGATGCTTCTTTTAGTAAAACTAAGCTAGGCGTGGCCTGCTTGTGAGCTGAGCTGGGCAACGTCAATGCCAAGCATTTGTACGGCTTTTTCCCAGCGTTTATTGGGTGGCGTATTAAAGATGATTTCTGGGTCGGCTTCGACCACTAACCAAGTGTTTTCTTTTAGCTCTTTTTCCAGCTGACCACTGACCCAACCGGCGTAGCCCAAGGTGATAATGAAGCCCTCGGGGCACTGGGTTGAAGTCAGCGAGGCTAGTACGTCTTTTGAGGTGGTGATCATAATGTCAGAGCTAAGCTCCTGGCTGGCTGCATAGCCATACTTTGGTGTGTGCAGCACAAAACCGCGGTCGGTGTGTACCGGTCCGCCAGCATACACTTGGACATCGGCAGCTTGACTGCTTTTGTCGTTTTCAATATCAATTTGGTCTAATAACTCGCCCACAGTGATATCGATGGGATGGTTAACCACCAGTCCCATGGCACCATCGTCATTATGTTCACACAAGTAAGTCACGGTGTGATTGAAAAACGGATCGTCCATGGTGGGCATTGCCACTAAAAAATGGTTTGCAAGTGATTTCATAACCAGCCCCCTTAATGGTTACTTTTTAGTATGGTCGAGTTTTCGCTCGATCGCATCATAAAACTTCGCCATGATAGAGATGTCATACGCCGCTTCAATCTCTTTCACACAGGTTGGTGCGGTGACATTAATCTCTGTGAGTTTATCGCCAATAATATCAAGGCCAACAAACAGTAAACCTTTTTGTTTCAACGTCGGCGCTACGGCCTCGGCAATTTTGCGGTCGCTGTCGCTGATCGGGCGTGCTTCACCTTTGCCACCAGCAGCTAAGTTACCGCGCGTTTCACCCCCTTGTGGGATCCGTGCAAGGCAGTAAGGCATCACCTCACCGTCGACGACCAGTACGCGCTTATCACCATCTTTAATGGCGGGAATGTAGTTTTGCGCCATGGCGTAACGACTGCCATGCTCGGTGAGTGTTTCGCAGATCACACCAATGTTGGCGTCATCTTGTTTCACGCGAAAAATAGATGCGCCACCCATGCCGTCTAGTGGCTTTAAAATTACGTCACCATGTTTGGCCAAAAATGCGCGTATTTGCTCTTGGCTACGTGTTACCAGGGTGTCAGGCGTATGTTCGCTAAACCAAGCGGTATACAACTTTTCATTGGCATCTCTTAGGCTTTGCGGCTTATTAACCACCAAGGCACCCGCTAATTCAGCGCGTTCGAGAATATAGGTGGCGTAAATATATTCAGTATCGAAGGGCGGGTCTTTGCGCATTAAAATGACGTCTAAATCGCCCAGGTTAAGCTCTTGTTTTGGCTCCAGCTCATACCAGTGGTTAGGATCATCAAATACCTCGAGCTTGGCCGCAGTGGCTTGGGCATTGCCTTGGTATAAAAACAAGTCATCCATTTCCATATAGTAAAGCTCATAGCCGCGTTGTTGGGCTGCCAGCATCATGGCAAATCCAGTGTCTTTTTTGATGTTAAAGCCACAGATTGGATCTGAGATGATCCCTAATTTAATCGTCATAGTTGCTCCCGCTGAGCGCTTATATAGGTGAAGTTATTGATAATATGGGGCTCGCCCAGATAAATTTAAAGAGCTAAGTCGCCAAATTGCAACTGCAATGCGCTCAGCACCGTCAGTGCCGCTGTTTCGGTTCGCAGCACTCTTGGCCCTAAGCGGACATCGATAAATCCTTGCTCTTGAGTTGCGCTCAGCTCTTCGTCGGTGAAGCCGCCTTCTGGGCCAACTAAAAAGCGGATCCCCTCACCTTGGTAGGGTAAGGTTTTAATTGAATGCTCGGCTCTTGGGTGTAGGGTCACTTTCAAGGCATTGCTTTGCTGTGCTAGCCACTGCGCCAAATCGATAGGAGGGTGGACGGTGGTAATGGTATTACGGCCCGACTGCTCAGCAGCGGCAATGGCTATTTTCTGCCACTGTTGATGTTTTTTCGCCAGGCGCTCACCGCTGAGCTTGACGCCACAACGGTTAGTAAAGAGTGGGGTGATCTCAGTGACTCCTAACTCCACCGACTTTTGAATGGTGAAGTCCATTTTATCACCTCGAGAAATGCCTTGGCCTAAATGAATGGCCAGTGGTGACTCGACGTTATGATCGCTAAACGACTCTGGAATGGCGATCACTTTCTTTTTACTGACTTCACTGAGACGACACAGGTATTCACCACCTTGGCCGTTAAACAAGCTTACTTTATCAGCGGTGGTCATTCTTAAAACGCGGCCGATGTGACCGGCAGCATCGTCGTCTAAGATTACGGCTTCGCCAATTGCCAGTGGCGAGTCTTGAAATATATGTGGTACGCGCATAATTGCATTATTTACAGAATCAATAACTGCAATGTTAAGCGCTAGCAATAGGATAGTCTAGCTTACCACCTTGCTTTTTACCCCCAGCAGCTGGCTTAGCTCAGTGAGCATAAGTGCGACACTGGGCAAGTCATTGCGCTCGGGGTGACAAGAGAGGTGATTGATAGTGGCGCTAGCGTTAAGTTGGCTTACTTCAAAGCCAGCAGGGGACTGCTCAATAATAAAGCGGAAGCGGTGCAAGGAATCGAAAATAAAGCGCTGCTCTGGCGAGGCCAAATGATAATCCAAGGCGTAAAACAACACCGCGCAAATTTTATGGTGTTGATGCAGGTAAGTGGCCAGCTCAGAAACGCTGATTTCGTTGTCAAAGTCGCAGTAGCAGTAGTCTTTGATCTGTTCATTAAACATCATTTTCAGCATTTGTTTGGTGTTATCGCCAGCAATAATAATATTGCTGGCGGCAGATGGTTGGCTGGCTTTTATATGCTCGACTAACTCTAGGCTAAAATCCCAATTGCTATCGACCAGTAAAAAACAACCATCCTGTAATGCCATTAACCATGAGTTACACAGAGAACAAGTTAATAAGTAAATAGCCCATAGAACAGAAAACCGCAAATTCTAAACAGGCAATACCGACATTATCTTGATGATCCACTTCCAAACCAATGTTTACTTTTGGCAACGAAAGATGCAGTAACACATAGCTGCCAAGGTAAAGCAGTACCCACATCACTCCACAATGTAATATCACAGAGAATAGGTTTTCCACTACCATAGCGCCATGGTAAGGGGCGCTGTGTAGGCCTGCGTAAATGGCCAATGACAAAGCAATGGATTTACCGGCATAGCGGATCCCAATGGAGGTGTTTTTGAGGTTAAAGTTTTGCTGTAGGGAAGCGCCTTGATTGAGTTCGGCAAAGCGGCTTTCCCGCACCTTGCTATCTAATGCAAATAAAAACTGCAATAACACAAAACTCAAGCCCACCACTAACAAATCACTCCAGCCTTTAGGGTGTACCCAATGATATAACCCCAACACTAAAATGGTATTACTGAGCAACATGCCAGAGTCCACCATGGCGGCACAAATGTTTTGTTTGAGAATGGCTTCTTCTTCATTGAATTGCCGCAAAATCCATTTTCGGTGCACCCACTGGCCGGCATAGATAAAGGCCAGAATTAAAGTAATGGTTAACACCGCTTTTAGGGGCTGTTGTTGCGCTTGCTCAACGCCTAAATCATTAAATAAGTACGCCATACAGATGCTGACAATGGCAATCTGGCAGGCATAACTGATCCCCAGAGCAAAGTTATCTCGTTGCGCCAACTCTTCATTTAATAGGTTGTTGGCACTGCGCTGCACTATTAAACGCAGCAGTATGGTCAGGCCACAGGCAAAAACAAAACAAATGGCAATGGCTAAAAAGTTGATGTTGGCTAGAGACAAATAACTCATACTCAGTGTAAGGTTGTGGTTTCAATAGAGTTACTATAATACATAACACCGCTTATGCTAAGCGCCAGTTGATAAAGGAGTTTTTTTATGACGGCCCTGTTTAACAATGCGACCTTAAATGAACTGGCTCACCAGCGTCATCAGGAGCTCTATCCGGAGCAGGCTATCATGCCTGATATTGCTCGTTTAATGGCATTAAGCGACTTTGCTTATCGTATTTTGTCGCGTTTTCCGCAGTGGGCCGAGTGGCTATTAGACGCCAAGGAAATGGCGTCTCGGCAGTGTCCCGCGTTGTTTGACTTTAGCCAGCCTGTAGTCGACGAAAAACAAGCTTTTCATGCGCTTAGAGTATATCGACTGCGCTACTGGTTGAAAGTGATGTGGCTCGACCTGATTGAAAAAAATGACATCAGTGACAGTATTGCTTATGTCTCTGAGCTCAGCGACACCCTCATAGATCAAGCTCAGCAGTGGGCTTATCGCAGCTGTGAGCAACAGTCAGGGAGTCCCAAAGATGACCAAGGTAACGCCCTACCTATGTTGGTATTGGGCATGGGCAAGCTGGGTGGGCGAGAGCTTAACTTTTCCTCTGATATTGATCTTATTTTTGCTTACCCGCGCAGCGTATCGACCTCCGGCGGGCGCCGTAGCATAGAAGCGCAAGTGTTTTACACTCGGGTAGCGCAAAAGCTGATCGCGGCTTTGGATCAAACCACCATTGATGGCCAAGTGTTTCGTGTTGATATGCGATTGCGGCCTTTCGGCGACAGTGGTCCTTTGGTCATGAGTTTGGCGGCGATGGAAGACTATTACCAAGACCAAGGCCGGGAATGGGAGCGCTACGCGATGTTAAAAGCGCGGCCCATTGGTCAGCCGAATCAATACTGGCAGGAGTTTTACCAGTTGATCCGTCCGTTTGTCTACCGTCGCTACATTGACTTTTCGGTGATTGACTCACTTAGAAAGATGAAGCACTTAATTGCGCAAGAGGTCCGCCGCAAAGGCCTCAGTAACAATATTAAATTGGGGGCAGGGGGAATTCGAGAAGCCGAGTTTATTGTCCAAGCGCTGCAGCTGATCCGCGGTGGTCGCGAACAGCCGCTGCAAACGCCATCGCTGTTACAGGCATTGGCGCAACTGCGGCAGCTCGAAATCATCCCAACCCAAGTCACTGACGATTTACAGCAGCAATATTTGCGTTTGCGTCAAGTGGAGCAGTATTTACAAGCGTTTGATGATAAACAAACCCAAACCTTGCCCGAGGACGAACTGAGCCAACAGCGGTTGGCGTATTTGCTGGACTGCCCTGACTATCATACTGTACAGCTAAACTTGTCGCGCCTAATGCAAGGCGTTCGTGATGAGTTTATGCAAGTAATAGGCGAGCCGCCGGAAGAGGAATTTGATGATAATGAAAGTGCCACTTACGCCTGGCAAAGTGGTGAAATAGCTCAACTTGGTGAGTGCCCTGCAAGTCGCTGTTTTGAGCAATGGCAACACGACTTGGACGAGTTCAAAAAAGTGCTAGCAAAAAAACAGGCGGGCACTCGCGGGCGCGATATTCTCGATAAGCTTATGCCTATCGTGTTAGCGGAGCTTAGCAAGCAAAATATGCCGCCTGCCTTAGCCCGAGTATTCAAAGTCATTAGCAAGGTGGTATCGCGTACCGCGTATCTTGAGTTGCTGTATGAAAACCATGGCGCACTGACGCAATTAATCAAGTTATGTTGTCACAGTGCTTGGATTGCAGAGCATATTGCTAAATACCCCATTTTATTAGATGAACTTATCGACCCGCAGTCTCTGTATAAGCCTTTGCCTCTGTCGGCCTACCACAGTGAAATTCAGCAAGCTTTTTTACGCATTGAAGCCGACGATATTGAGCTGCAAATGGAAACCTTACGGCAGTTTAAACAAACTCAGCAATTACGCATTGCTGCTGCTGATGCCACTGGGGTACTGGATGTGATGAAGGTTAGCGATCATTTAACGGCGCTGGCCGAGGCGATTATTGCCAAAGCGGTGGCGATTGCTTGGAGTCACACCGTGGCCCGCTTTGGTGCACCAGAGGGAGCTTCAGAAGAGGAAAAGGGATTTGCGGTGATAGCCTACGGCAAAGCTGGGGGATTGGAGCTAGGCTACAACTCGGATTTAGACTTAGTCTTTGTTCACAACCGTGATGGTGACAGCTACACCCAGGGTGAAAAGTCGATTTCGTCTCGGCAGTTTTACCTTAAGCTCGCACAGCGGTTAATGCATCTTTTTAATACCAAAACCTTATCTGGACCGTTATACGAATTAGACACGCGTTTGCGCCCAGAGGGCAACTCAGGGTTGTTGGCAATTAACCTAGAAAGCTTTTACCAATACCAGTTACAGCAAGCGTGGACGTGGGAGCATCAGGCTTTAGTTAGGGCTAGAATGGTATTAGGGCAGCAGGACATGCTGGAACGCTTTGCTGCCATTCGCGCGCAAATACTGACGCAATGCCGGGATGCGCAAAAGCTAAAAGGTGATATCGTCGCTATGCGGGAAAAAATGCGCAGCCATCTCGACAAGACCACGGCTACGGAATTTGACTTAAAGCAAGGGCGTGGTGGCATCACTGATATTGAGTTCTTATCACAATATTTAGTGCTGCAGCATAGTCACAACTTTGCGGCGCTGGCGCAGTACTCTGATAATATTCGTATTTTGCAGCATGCCAGCGCTGCCGGAGTGATCACTGAGGAGGTACAGCAGCAGTTAACTAAGGCGTACTGTTTTTACCGTGATACCTACCATTATCAATGCCTTAATGGTGGCACCCGCTATATTGATAAAACCCTTTGTCAGCAGCACATCGCCACGGTCACTGCGGCATGGCAGAGCTTCTTTGCCGACCACTAGACTGAATCTAGTGGTCGATTAGGCTATGATCCTGCCAGCTTACGGCAATTCTCTCTAACATAAAGGGGTGGATTTTGGGTGATCACCGCCGCCCGTGAGCGAGGACAAAAGAAGGTATACACCTGAAACTCAAAGTCGTCATTAATGGCGGTACCAACCTGGTACAGGGCACTAATAAAGTCGGTATCGAGACGAAAGTTGTATTTAACCACGTAGTCTTTATCTAAATACCAAAATAGTTCCACGCCCTCGGCCTTGGCTTGCTGTGCTAATACCGATTTCAAGGTATCACCTGTATCGAAGCGTCGTGCTTGCTTTTCTCCGGTCCAATTAGGGCTACTCGGTTTTACTGCGAGGGCGCGCTTTGCTAAGGCATCTTCAATGGGGAAGGTGGGTTTGCCTAATTTGATCACATACTTATCGCGGTCGGTGTCGCGATTCGACATGCGGTTTCTAAAGCTTTCATAAAACTGCGATAAGCCTTGTGCCGCGATATTGGTGGTTTCTTTAAAGTTCATGGTTTTGCTGGCGCCAAACAAAAAGTAGTAGGCAGCCCAAATCAGTAAAACGCCCAGTGATAGGTGTTTTACCCAAAACCACATTGCAGATACGGTATTTTTCTTTTTCTTAGCCATATGAACTACTCCAGGGCGCTAATAAACCGACTTGGCATTTTCATCGGGCCGCGTTTTAAAGCGACGGTGCACCCACATATACTGTTCTGGCGCGCATAAAATGGCCTGTTCCATGCGCTCATTTACACGCGTTACGTCTTCGGCATCATTGCCACTGGGGAAATCTGCCATTTCAGGTTGTATTGCTAAATGATACAACCCTTTATCGTCTCTAGTACAGTGTAAGCTTAAAGTCTCAGCTCTGCTACTGCCAGAGAATAATAAAGTACCAGTTGTGGTGGCGGCGTCGGGCACCTGAAAAAAGGGCACAAATTCTGCACGTTTGCGGCCATAGTCCTGATCGGGTAGATAATAACACACGCGTTTTGAACCAAGTGCTTTGAGTAAACCCTTAACGTCGCGTTTTGTGACTAAGTACTCGTTGGAGCGCAGTCGCCCTCGGGTCATAAAGAATTCCATCAACGGGTTATTATGCGGGCGGTAAAAGCCCACACCTTGAACCTTAGTGCCGAGCACGCGGCCAATCATTTCTAGGTGCAGCATATGAGGCACCAATAACAGTACCCCTTTGCCTTGCTGTTGTGCCCGTTCAATATGTTCGAGCCCTGTAATTGAACCAACCACGCGTTTAACGCGCCACTCGGGCCACCACCATGCCATGCCTGTTTCTAAGGTGGCAATGCCGGTGTTTTCCATATTTTGTCGTAGCATTTGCTGCTGCTGCGCCTCACTGAGCTTTGGAAAACACAGCTTTAAATTAACATCGGCAATGTGGCGACGTTTATGCATGTATTTGTGCACTAAACGTCCTAAGCCTTTGCCTAAAGCGAACTGTAGGCGTTGTGGTAACCAAGAAATAAGATATAAACACACCACTCCAAGCCAAGTTGGCCAAAATTTAGGGGCGAGGAATGACCACTTAAAGGGGGAATGATTTACCAAAATACAGTACCTAAGACAAAAATAGAGGGGGTAGTTTAGCGATTTGGAAGGAAAAACACAAAAAGCCAGCGAAGCTGGCTTTTTGTCGGAAAAATGAGCTGCTTAGCCTTCGATTAAACCTTGGTTGATGGCCTCAAGGTCGGCACGAGTTAAAGTTCCCGTTGCTTGCTTTAAGCGCAGTGAAGACAATACGTAACGGTAGCGAATATCTGCCAGATTACGTTTGGCGTTATAAAGGTTTTGGGTGCTGACTAAAACGTCAACAATGGTACGTGTACCAACATCAAAACCGGCTTCGGTTGCTTGCAGTGCACTTTCAGCTGAAACTACGGCTTGTTCTAATGCGCGGTAGGTTGCCACATCAGAGGCTACTTGGTTGTACGACGTGATCACCGAGCGCGTCATGTTGCGCATAGCCGCTTCCATGTCTTCGCTGCTAGCAACAAAATTAGCACGTGCTTGCTCGGTTGCTGCAACAGTGCGGCCACCAGTGTAGATTGGTACGTCAAGGGTCAAACCAATTTGCGTGCTGTCGCCACGAGGGGCATGCTGTCTACCCTGACTATCTTCCAATGTATCGCTGTAAGTCGCGTTCAAGTTAAGGGTTGGATAGTGTCCGGCTTGCGCCAAGTCAATTTGATCTTTGGCGATATCAACGGCCGATTTTGCCACCTGTAAATCAAGGTTCTTGTTTTTAGCAATCTCGATGAAATCCGTTGCTTCACGGCTAGGTTTTACCGTGGAGAATTTTTCTGTGTCTAATTTGTCTAGCTTCGAATGATATTTACCAGTAATGGTTCTGAGAGTTTCACGGGCCGTTTCAACTGCGTTTTTCGCTACAATTTCGTTGGCTACTGCGCGGTCAAACTGAGCGCGTGCTTCATGGACGTCAGTAATGGCGGTGAGACCCACTTCATAGCGCTGTTTGGTTTGTTCCAGTTGGCGTTCAATGGCACGCTTTTCTGCTTGCACAAATTCAAGGTTATCTAAAGCACTTAAGACATCGAAGTAGCCCTCAGCAATACGTACAATCAATGCTTGCTTTTGTTGTTCATACTGAGTGCTTGCCTGCAGAGCGACTTTTTCAGCAATCGACAGGTTTTGCCAAGCAGACATGTCAAAAATAGTTTGATTTAGTGAAATCGAGCGGTTGAAAGTATCGCTATCTGCTTCGCCTAAGGTGTAACCTGTTGCATCGTTTTGAGACTGTGGTGCACCTTCAATATTGGTGTCGGTATAGCCCATTCTGAAGCCAAGCTGTGGCAATAACACACCTAGCGCTTGATCCTTGGCATATTTTTGCGCGTCGGCTTGGGCTTTCGCTTTTAACACGGTCGGATCGTTTGCTGTGGCAATAGCGTATACTTGCAACAAGTCTTCTGCGTGGGATAGGCTGCTCGCTAATGAGCACGATAAACCGACGACTAGAGATAAGATGGTTTTTTTCATTTTTCGCTCAGTCCTTAGACAATTTTTATACTGTCAGCATGGTAACCTGTTTTTGCCGAGCGATTAAGGCCAAAAAGGTAAATCATCGCCAACAAGTGTAACAGAATATATTAAAATCACCCTGCCATTGTAATGTGGAAAACATTAAAGGTAAACGACTTCGTTTACTCATTTTTGTATGACACTTAATATAAGGGCAGGTGGTCGATTTTTAAACCATAAGTGGTCAATTTATAGGATTATTTTATGCAGCCCTTGAGTCAATTTGATCAACATGACGTCAATATTAGCGCAGTAAATACCGTGTTTGATGGTTTCTTTACTATCCATCAGTATGAATTTCAACATGCACTGTTTGCAGGCGGTGTCTCTGACACCGTAAAAAGAGAGATCCTTGAACGTGGTCATGCGGTGGCGGTATTGCCTTACGATCCAAACACCGATCAAGTGTTATTAATAGAGCAAATTCGCATTGGTGCCTTGGCTTCACGGCAATCTCCATGGTTACTAGAATGCATCGCCGGCATGGCGGAGGGCAGTGAAGATTATCAAGCCGTAGCGCGAAAAGAGGCGCAAGAAGAAGCCGGACTTGAGTTGGATAAACTGATTTACATGCGCTCTTATTTGTCCAGCCCAGGTGGCACCACCGAGCGTTTGTATCTTTATCTTGCTGTAACGGATCTATCTCAGGCAAAGGATCAAGGCGTGTTTGGACTGGATGATGAAAGTGAAGATATTAAAGTACATGTATTGCCTTTTAGTGACGCCATGGCACGGCTAGAGAGTGAGGAAATTGATAACGCTGCCACCGTAATTAGTCTACAATGGTTGGCATTAAATAAAGCGCAGTTACTAACGGGGAACGAGGAGTAATTTTTGTCACAGGTATTGAGTTCTAAGCAGTATATTCAATCTCTGCCACGATATATTACGCTATGCGAACGTAATTATTTACGTGCGCTTAAAGTGTTGCCCGAAGAAGTTGTCGGTGAGCAACGTGTGGTCGACTTATCCGCGGCACGTTTTGGCATCACCATTGAAAACGTCAGTAAATACACCACCGATGTTAGTATTGAGCAATTAGCAGCAGTAAGCACACATTTACCTCAATTCACCTTGCTGGTCAGGTTATATCACGATGCCAAAGTGGCAGAAGTCATCCATCGTGATTATCACCGTCGGATCAAGCCTTCTTATGGCTACCCCAACCCCGATATGCATCAAAAAGATGAAAAGTACCAGCTAAATGCTTTTTTAGCGGATTGGTTAATGGTATGTCTTGAAAAAGGTCGTGTGCATTTGAATTGGGATTTTGATAATGGCTTGGTTTAACGAGGTATTTCGCTTTGATAACACCACGCTGCGTATTGGCCATTGCAGTGACTGTCATTTATTTGCCCATCCCAATGATGAATATTTTAACGTCAATACCGCGTATAACTTCAGCCGCACGCTGGCTGCCATGGCTAAGGAATCCTTCGATGCGGTGATTTTTGGTGGGGATTTGACTCAAGATCACAGCTTGGAATCGTATCAGTTGTTTGCCCGCTTGGTGGCGGAAAGTGAGCTGGCTTGTCCAGTGTTTTGGCTGCCAGGCAATCACGATGACATCGACAGCTTACACTGTATTAGCCAAGGGCAAATTAAGTTCCATAAGCGTTTAACAGGGCCATTTGGCCAAGTATTACTGCTCAACTCGAAAGGCCCAACCCCTGCGGGGTGGTGTGAGGCCTCGCATTTGCAAGAAATAGTGGAGTGTGGTGATAAACCTGGCATTGCTTTTGTGCATCACCATCCAGTACCTATAGCTGGGTATTTAGATAAGCATATATTAGAAAACGGTCCCCAGTTAGTGAATTGCTTGGTGGATAACACGCAGATTCAAGCGCTGTTTCATGGCCATGTTCACCATGAGTATCAACTGTCGCTTCGTGGCTTTGCTATTTTTGCAACACCGGCCACGTCAATACAGTTTGCTAAAAACACGCTGCAATGGCAGCAACAGAATTTAGGCCCGGCATTTAGGGTCATTGAGTTATCACCACAGAGCTTAACAACAGAGGTGAAATGGCTCGACGCGTAGTATATATCCATGGTTTTAATAGCTCTGAGCGGTCTTTTAAAGCGACTGAGTTTGGCCGTTATATGGAGCAAAAACAAAGCACTTACAGTGTACCTAGATTGCATTATGATCCAACAATCGCATTAACACAGCTGCATGCTTTGGTAGATTCTGATACTGTGTTATTAGGCAGCTCTTTAGGTGGTTACTATGCCACCTATTTGTCGCAGACCTTGGGGTGTAAAGCCGTGGTCATTAATCCGGCGGTAAGGCCGTTTGCGTTGTTGAACGATTTTCTTGGGCCGCAGTATAATCCATACCAAGAGTGTCATTATACGTTGCAACATAAGCATGTGGAGGCGCTACGAGCGCTCTACATAAATACCCTTACAAGCCCTGAAAAGCTGTTATTATTGCAACAAACTGGTGATGAGGTACTGCCTTTTATCGATGCCGTACGCTATTACCAACACTGTCAACAGTTTGTTGAATTTGGTGGAGATCATAGCTTTGTCGGATTTTCGCGCTATTTTGATACCATCGCTGAATTTTTAGCAATCACTTAGTTAAGTAAAGAGCATCACCGTGACGCAATGACTGTCGTCACACCTTATTTGCAACTGCGAGACATCGTGGTTGAGACTTATTTGCGGATAAAAACACAACTAGAACTAGCCTATGAGTGAGCAAAATTATAATTCCGAAGCCATTGAAGTCCTTAATGGCTTAGAACCGGTAAAACGCCGTCCGGGCATGTACACCGACACCACAAGGCCGAACCACTTAGGCCAAGAAGTCATTGATAACAGTGTCGATGAAGCGTTAGCCGGGCACGCCAGCAAAATTGATGTGATCCTGCATGAAGATAACTCATTAGAGGTCATTGATGATGGTCGTGGTATGCCGGTGGACATTCACCCTGAAGAGGGGATCCCTGGGGTTGAGCTGATCTTAACCAAGCTCCATGCTGGTGGTAAGTTTTCTAACAAAAATTACCAGTTCTCTGGTGGCTTACACGGGGTAGGGATCTCGGTGGTAAATGCCCTCTCGACCCGAGTACAGATCACGGTTAAGCGTGATGGGCAAGTCTACCAAATGGCGTTCGCCCACGGTGATAAAGTGGAAGACTTAACCGTAACCGGCACGGTGGGCAAACGCAATACCGGTACCTCGGTGCAGTTTTGGCCAGATCCTAGCTATTTTGACTCGGCCAATTTCTCCCTCAGCAAGATGCATCACATCTTAAAGGCCAAGGCGGTATTATGCCCCGGGTTGAAAATCCGTTTTATTAATAAGCAAACCAAAGAGACTCAAGAATGGCATTATGAAGCCGGTCTTGAGGATTACCTAAAAGACAGCGCTGAAGGCTTTGAGGTGCTACCTAAGCCTCCTTTCACAGGCAGTTTCAGTGGTTCTACTGAGGGCGTAGATTGGGCGTTGCATTGGTTGCCTGAAGGCGGCGACTCAATAGCCGAAAGCTATGTTAACCTCATCCCCACCGCGCAAGGTGGTACCCATGTAAACGGCCTACGCCAAGGCTTACTGGAAGCCATGCGCGAGTTTTGTGAATTTCGAAACCTAGTGCCGCGAGGCGTTAAGTTGACTCCAGATGATGTCTGGGACCGCTGTAGTTACGTGTTATCAGTAAAAATGGAAGACCCGCAGTTTGCTGGGCAAACCAAAGAAAAGCTGTCTTCACGCTCCTGTGCCACCTTTGTTTCAGGTATTGTTAAAGATGCCTTTAGCTTGTGGTTAAACGAACACACCGAAACCGCTGAGTTACTGGCCGAGCTATGCATTAGCAATGCTCAAAAGCGCATGCGCGCGGCGAAAAAAGTGGTGCGTAAAAAAGTCACTTCTGGCCCAGCGCTACCAGGTAAGCTAACCGATTGCTCTGGCACTGAAACCGAGCGCTCAGAACTTTTCCTAGTGGAAGGGGACTCAGCGGGTGGCTCTGCTAAGCAAGCGCGTGACCGTGAGTTCCAAGCAATCATGCCGCTCCGGGGTAAAATACTCAACACGTGGGAAGTGGAGTCTGGGCAAATTCTCGCCTCGCAAGAGGTGCATGATATTTCTGTTGCTTTGGGCATCGATCCTGACTCAGAAGACTTGTCGGGACTGCGCTATGGTAAAATTTGCATTCTTGCCGATGCCGATTCCGATGGTCTGCACATTGCAACACTGCTGTGCGCGCTGTTTGTTAAGCATTTCCCAACCTTGGTAAAACAAGGCCATGTGTTTGTCGCCATGCCGCCTTTATTTCGAATTGATGTCGGTAAAGAAGTGTTTTACGCCTTAGACGAAGACGAGAAAAAAGGCATTTTAGACCGCATCGAAGCCGAGAAAAAACGCGGCAAGGTCAATGTTCAGCGCTTTAAAGGGCTGGGGGAAATGAACCCTATGCAGCTGCGTGAAACCACCATGGATCCCAACACCCGACGCTTGGTGCAGCTAACCCTTGATGAGCAAGAACAAACGCTGGAAATGATGGACATGTTGCTGGCGAAAAAGCGCTCCGGCGACCGCAAGTCTTGGCTTGAGCAACATGGTGATAAAGCCGAAGTTTAATAACAAACAAAATCATGCCAGTGGGTTACGCTGCTATGGTTTTGATGATTACGCCAATGCGATGGTTCGCATCAGCTACAACAACAAGTAAGGTGTAACATGACTGATCCTCAAGCCCTGTCGTTACAGGGCATTGAACAACTAGCAATGGGGCGTTTTACCGAAGACGCCTACCTTAACTACTCCATGTACGTGATCATGGACCGAGCCTTACCGCATATTGGTGATGGCTTGAAGCCAGTGCAACGTCGTATTGTTTATGCGATGAGCGAACTGGGGTTGTCGGCACAAGCTAAATACAAAAAGTCTGCCCGTACTGTAGGTGACGTACTCGGTAAGTATCACCCACACGGTGATAGTGCCTGTTATGAAGCCATGGTATTAATGGCACAGCCGTTTTCTTATCGCTACCCGCTGATTGATGGTCAGGGTAACTGGGGGGCGGCAGACGACCCGAAATCGTTTGCAGCCATGCGTTATACCGAGGCCAAACTGTCGAAGTTTTCCGAGGTGCTGCTGAAAGAGTTAGGCCAAGGCACGGTGGATTGGACCGCGAATTTCGATGGCACCATGAATGAGCCTAAGGTGTTACCATCACGGTTACCGCATATTCTGCTTAACGGCGTAACCGGGATCGCGGTGGGGATGGCGACAGACATCCCGCCACACAATGTCCGTGAACTGGCCGAGGCGTGCTGTTTACTGCTCGACAAACCAAAAACAGAGTTAGAAGAACTGCTAGACATAGTGCACGCGCCAGATTACCCCACTGATGCCGAAATCATCACTCCGCGCAGTGACATTAAAAAGCTGTATACCACTGGCCGTGGTTCTATCAAGATGCGTGCGGTGTACAGTGAAGAACAGGGCGAAGTGGTGATCACAGCCTTGCCTCATCATTGCTCCGGTGCCAAAGTATTAGAGCAAATTGCTGCACAAATGACCGCGAAAAAGCTGCCGATGGTGGCAGACTTACGCGATGAGTCCGATCACGAGAACCCCACTCGTATCGTCATTGTGCCACGCTCTAACCGGGTTAATGTCGAGTCTTTAATGGCGCACTTATTTGCCACCACCGATCTGGAGAAAAACTATCGTGTTAACTTGAACATGATTGGTCTCGATGGTCGTCCGCAAGTAAAAGACTTACGCCAAATCTTGTCTGAGTGGTTGCTGTTCCGCCGTGAAACAGTACGCCGCCGTTTGCAGCACCGTCTTGACAAGGTATTGGCGCGGTTACATATCCTCGAAGGCTTGATGATTGCGTTTTTGAATATCGACGAAGTCATTGAAATTATCCGCAATGAGGACAAGCCTAAAGAAGAGTTAATCGCACGCTTTGGCTTAACCGATAAACAAGCCGAAGCTATTTTAGATTTAAAATTGCGTCATCTTGCGAAACTCGAAGAGATGAAAATTCGCGGTGAGCAAGAAGAGCTGGAAAAAGAGCGCGAAGGGTTGGAAAAAACCTTAGGGTCTGAGCGTCGTATGTCGACCTTGATGAAAAAAGAAATCAAGGAAGCGGCTGAGCTGTATGGCGATGATAGACGCTCGCCGGTGGTTGAGCGCAGTGAAGCCAAAGCGCTCAATGAAAAAGACCTGATCCCATCTGAAGCGGTGACGGTGGTGCTATCGGAAAAAGGCTGGGCACGAGTTGCCAAAGGCCATGACATTGATGCCCAAGGGTTAAATTATCGTTCTGGCGACGCTTATAAGGCTTCGGCACGCGGCAAGAGCAATCAACCTGCTGTTTTCCTTGATACTTCCGGACGCGCTTTTGCTACCGATGCCCATAGTTTGCCATCGGCAAGAAGCCAAGGCGAACCCATGACAGGGCGCTTTAATCCAGCGCCCGGGTGCAATTTTGAGCACGTGGTGATGGCCGAAGAGCGCGCCCACTACCTTATGGCAACCGATGGCGGCTATGGTTTTATTGCTGAGTTTAACGACATGGTCAGCAAAAATAAAAACGGTAAAGCCTTCGTGAGTGTGCCAAAAGGCGCGCAATTGTTAGCACCGATCCCAGTGTTTGATGTCGCCTCTGACATGTGTATGGCCATTTCCAGTGAAGGCCGAATGCTGTTATTCCCACTGCGAGATTTACCAAAACTGGGTAAGGGTAAAGGCAATAAGATTATTTCTATTCCGAGTGCCAAAGTACAAAGTCGCGAAGAGTTTGTTAAGGTGCTGGCGGTGGTGCCTGCTGGTAGCTCCGTGACCCTTCATGCCGGTAAGCGTAAACTCACCTTAAAGCCTAGCGACCTTGAGCATTATTATGGGGAGCGTGGCCGTCGAGGTAATAAACTACCACGGGGACTACAGCGAGTAGACCGCTATGAGTTAGAGCAAACCGCCCAAGAGGTGGAAAGCGAATCGCCAGACGGCGAACCAAGTTAATTCCTAGGGCCGCAATCGCGGCCCTTTTTACTGCGCCATTGTGCAAAAACCTGCATGGCAGAGAAAAAAGTGGCAACAGTGCAGCAATTTTTTAGTCATTACGCTAAAATGCTCGGTTATACCAAACTGCTTTTTGCTTGGTCGATGCCTGCGATACGTTGGCAGATCAGCTCGGGGGCAGAGTACTATTTTTAAAAGTATGGAAAGTAGCATTGGCTGCTTATCACCATCACACGGGCTTTCCTAGGGGTAACTATGTCAGATAAGTGCTATATCACAGCGCAACAATTGCTAGAAGATTCTTTTCGCTTGGCCGCACAGGTGTATGAAGATGGCTTTCGACCTGATTTTATCATCGGTATTTGGCGCGGTGGCGCACCAATTGGTATCGCAGTGCAAGAATATTATGATTACAAAGGCATAGAAACGGATCACATCGCAGTGCGTACTTCTTCGTACTATGGTATCGGCAAGCAGTCGAAAGAAATCAAAGTACACGGTTTGCATTACATTGTTGAGAACGCCAACGCCGGTGATTCACTACTGATTGTCGATGACGTATTTGACTCGGGCCGCAGTATTTTTGCGTTACGTGAAAAGCTGGAAGAGTTGATGCGATTGAACCTACCAAAAGACATTCGTGTTGCTTGTCCTTATTACAAGCCCACCAATAAGAAAGTGCCAATGACACCGGATTATTACATTCATGAGTCGGATGAGTGGTTGGTGTTCCCCCATGAGCTATCGGGGTTAACCCCGGATGAGCTGCTTGAAGGCAAGTCGGATCTTGCTAATATCAAGCATTTATTCGATAAGTAAAGCACATAGGGTTATTGTTTTGAGGCGCGAAAGCGCCTCAAGATACCGCGCTTACGCTTGCGCGAAGCTGTCAACAAAGTCCTCTAAGGCATCCACATCTACGGGTTTTAGCCCTTCACTGCTGCGTACAATCAAGCCCTTTTCCACCAGTTCACTGACCACTCGGCGATACGCCCGTTCGGTGGTAGCAAAACGCTCGGCTTCGGCGCTTACGGTGGAGTAAGCACGCAGTAAAGTGGGGTTGGAGTTTTCTGCTCGTAATAAACAGTCTTTGGCAATGTTATAACTCAAAGGCAGCAGCAGTTTATCGAGGTTGATCTTTTGGTTTTCAGCAAATTTAGCGGCAATGGTTTGCGCCGTATAAAGGCTTAACTCGGGTTGCTCTAACAATAACTTACGCCAATGTTTTAGCTCAATAAGGTGGTAAGTGACATCGCTTAAACACGACACGGTATAAATACAGGGTTGATTGTTTAACGCTTCAATTTCGCCAATCAGTGTATTATTACAGTCCAGTTGCCCAAGCAGTAGGCGTCGGCCATTACCGACATCATAACTAAACGATACCGTGCCACTGGTCACCAGGATCAGCTTAGTAAGCGGCTCATCTTGGTGGATCAAGACTTCCTTTTTACGGTGTTGAAAGCTATTACCGGCAAAGGCAAGCAGCTGTTCGACCAAATTGGTTGAAAAATGATATTGAAACATCTAGATGGCTCTTCGGACAATTGTCCTATTTATTAAACTATAATGAAGTTAGCATGAATTTTCAGGTTTTACGCTAACTCACACCGTTTAAATAGTAATGCGCTTAGTTCATGCTAATGAGCTACTCTATATTACGATTAAACCCCCGATTCCCGTGTTAGAGCTAAAGTATTGGTGCTAATTTCTTAGGGGTTTGTGGGTTAGCTTTTTTCTTAAATGCTATACAGCGTATGCTAACGCAAGTTGGAGGAGAGAACAAATGAGTTGGGAATATTTAGGCTATTTGGCCTCCGCTTTTTTGGTTGTTTCTTTGATGATGAGCAATGTCGTCAAGTTGCGTTGGTTTAATTTAATGGGCTGTATTTGCTTTACCGCTTATGGCGCCGTCATTCAGGCGTGGCCGGTGGCGCTAACCAATGGCATCCTCGCCTTGGTTAACACCTACCACTTAGTGAAATTACATAAAAATCAGCGTTGATACTTGAGTTCACCCGCAAGCCAAGTCTGCTCGACTTGAATGTCATCAATTTTTTCTTCTGGCACAGCAAAGTAATCACTGTCGATAAGGATAAAGTCGGCCCATTTACCTTGTTCTAAACTGCCGAGTTTATACTCTTGAAAAGCCGCATAGGCTGCATCTAAGGTAAAGGCTTGTAATGCTTGCTCACGACTGAGTTTTTCAGTTGGGCGCCAACCTGACTTTGGTTGATCGTGGTGATCTTGACGGGTGATGGCAGCATGTAGGCCATGGAAAGGATTGGCCAGTTCTACTGGAAAGTCTGAGCCCGCAGCGACTTTACTGCCTTGCTGTAAAAAGGTTTGCCAAGCATACGCCCCTCTTAATTGCCCATCGTCAAGGCGCTTCTCTGCCATGTGCATGTCCGATGTCGCGTGAATCGGCTGCATTGACGGGATGATGTCTAAGGTTTTAAAACGTGGAATGTCGTCTGGGTGGACAATCTGAGCATGCTCTATACGGTTACGCAGTAATTTGCCACCGGCTTGCTGAAACACATTTTTATAGGCATCCAGAACAATGCGGTTGGCGCGGTCGCCAATGGCATGGGTGTGGGCGCTGTAACCATGACGAATACTTTGTCTGATGAGAGATTCCAAGGTGCTTTGATCTTCTAACATCAAGCCTTTATGGCCTTTGCGGTCATGGTAATCTTCAATCAGTGCTGCACCACGGCTGCCTAAGGCACCATCGGCGTAAATTTTCACACTGCGGATCAGCAACTGGTCATTGAGGTCTTTGATCACGCCAGCATCCAGCATTTCGCCGAGTTTAGGGTCGCTGGCACTGAGCATGGCATAAATGCGCAGTGGCATGGTGTTGGATTTGGCACGCTGTTGATACACCTGCCAGGTGGTATGGTCGATACCAGCATCATGAGCGGAGGTGATCCCCAAACTTAATAAGTGCTCACCGGCCTTATCGATAAAAATACCGCTAGGTTGGTTATTGCTAAGACGAATAATTTC
>NZ_JBLWMW010000018.1:0-78284 GCF_048515945.1 Pseudoalteromonas 'SMAR' | reverse complement strand
CCGCGTACAAGCTCTCTAGTAAACGCAAGCGGTATTAAATTATATTGATTGGGTCTGAGTCCAATTTCACTTTTTATTTCCTTTTCTATTCCTTTATAGAAAAAGTCAAATGACAAGTTGTTCGCACTAGTCTCAAGTTCATTCCATGCAAAAACTCCTGATACAGAACAATGGAACTTTCCTCGCCCATTATCCATAATAGCTTGTTCATTTCCCCGAATAGGTATCAGTACTTCTTTTGTATCTGGATTAACAACAACAGCAGCAACACCTAAAGTATTTGCAAGTATTGATGATCTTAGAGGGGTTATTAGGCCATTTTGAGCTTTTTCATAGTCATTTCGAATCGTTAGCAGTGGATCATCCCCTAACACCCCAGAAGCCCAATCTAAAGTTAGGTTGGTCGCTACTTGATCGAAATAAGTAGCAGGCTGAATATGAACTTTATTCTCATCTATATCAAAATTAGTTATACGGATTGAATAATCGTTTTGAAACTCACCTGTTCTATCGTCAATTTTGATCTTACCTAAGGCTTTAAATAGTTTTACTGCTTTTTCCGCATGCTCTTTTAAATAGTCTGGAACCATGTACTTTGCATCAATAAAACATACTTCTAAATCATCTACATTTTTTCCATAAGAAAAGCCTTTACTTCCTCTTCTAAGAGGTATGGTTTCAGCATATGGCGAACGGCAAAATTTGTATTCTTTT
Organism: Pseudoalteromonas 'SMAR'; assembly: GCF_048515945.1. Taxonomy (NCBI): domain Bacteria; kingdom Pseudomonadati; phylum Pseudomonadota; class Gammaproteobacteria; order Alteromonadales; family Pseudoalteromonadaceae; genus Pseudoalteromonas; species Pseudoalteromonas 'SMAR'. The sequence continues at coordinate 77,570 of NZ_JBLWMW010000018.1, read as the reverse complement.
TCTAGCTCATAATGACTGTAGTATTTGACTAGGTAATTGGTGTCAGATTCAACAAAAGGGGTCGCTTTGTCTTTAGCATTTACTCCTGTTCTAGTTCGCTTCAACTTTCCTTTTTCAACTAAAGGAATGTTCGCTGCAAAACCACCCACAATAGGAACACTAAGCTGTATAGTAGGATTTTCTTCTTTATAACGTTTCCAAAACCTTTTTAGACTTCCGATAACTACTTTCATTGAAAAACCTCGATTTTTAAATCCATATAGACATAATGACTCCCACACGGTGATAACTACCGCTTTTTAATGAGTTAGCTTAATCCAAAGCCAGAGTCATAATTAGTTTGTCAAATCACTATGCCACTACAAATGATTGATTATATAACCTAGACCAATTAATGGTTCTGAGGAGCAACTAGACTTAAAGATTTCACAAAAAAGAAAATCAATAAGAAATGTAGATGTAATAGCCAAACAAACCAACAATACAAACCGAAACAAAGATACCAATTTCAATAAATGGATAATTAACACTATTAAAATCGGTGGTATTAAACGTTCAAAATTCCTTCTATGAAATACCTCACGTGCTTATCGAGTGACCCACTTAGAAGTAAATACAGGTAGGCTGAAGTGGGAGCGAAGAGAGAGAACCACGTTACTTGGGCCTTGTGCCCAAATTGTAAATACTGATTCCCAATCTCTACTCATCTTAAATCCTTGACATTATTTGTAGCAACGCCTCAATCAGGGGCAAAAATTTGTTGGTTAAAAATAGCAACGCAGGAGCGAAACCAACATTTTTTTGTCCTGATGCATTGACTCGTTATATTGAACTTTCTACAGAGCAAACCATTTCAAATTCCGCCGTTCGTGGGCGTTCGTCATGGTTACAGCCAGTTAATGTAACTCGACAATCATCATGAACAGAAAAATCACCAGCCTTCATTTCTCTGCGCTCATTGTTAACACTCACCTTACAGGTGTTTCCGAATTCAATTACAGACAAACCTACTTGAATTGTACCTTTCTTTAAATTCCTTCCTTGCCCTTCTGCTAATTTAAAACTGAAACTTGGCGCTTTAAAATGAGCTAACTCACCAACAAGTCTTTCAATTTCTGACTCTTTTTTTTGTATCAGTTTTTGATTTTTGTTTTGAAGCTCACTGATTATTTCTTTGTGTAATGAATTTAGTGTCATTACTTCTTTATTTTTTTCATCAATTACGGATTTATAATCAGAGTTCTGTTGTTTAATGGCAGTTAAAGAACGATTTAACTCTTCGTTTATAGATTCTTGTTCTCGTAAATATTTTCTTTCGGTAAGAGAAAGTTTAAGCTCGGAGGTAGTTGTAATAACTAAATCAATGAATTCTTCAGTATTAATTTTGTCTGCTTTCTCATAGCTTGCAAGTGATTTTTCTAATTGATTAACTGTATCTTCACTTGAAGGCTTTCCTAAAGAATATGTACCCGCACACATGGCAAGTGCAACGGTAATTCCTGCTAACTCAAACTGAGTCCTTGCTTCCATTTATACTCCAAATCTGAATTCAATATAACGCTTTAGTATTCATGAGTACGCAGTACGCATAATCGCTTGTTGAACTGGGCTGCTACCTGCACGCCGTATCCGGCTGGTGTGGTTTATACTATGGGGATTTGCTTTTGCTGAGTGCCTGTTACTTGAACCGCTTTTTGGCGCCACACGCTACAAATTGACTCGCTCCCTGCCTGAACAACGTTATTTATGTGTATCATTAAACCTACTTTTTTACACTTTGGCAAGGCTCTGGCGCAGCCAAACTTACTTCAACTCTCAACGCTGCTTAGCAGAAGGATAATTATCGCTGTCAACCATTATAAATTAGTACTTAACTAGGAAGGTAATGCCACCGTAGGAATAACAATAGCCATCATTGGTTGTTCAGCAATGAAATTGTTAACAGACCAAAAAAGCAGCTAGCAGCAACCCCCTTCTCCCTCATCACCCCCTCAAGTCAGCAGCCAATTAACTTATTTCGCGCAGGGAAGCGCGAAAAAGCATGTCAGGGCCACGGACGGCCCTTACATGCTGGTAACGTTAAAATTGACTGATTACTTGAGGTTCCCGGTGTGATGTTGGGAGCGCCCTTTCTTTTGCTTACTTTTCTTTGGGCGGCAAAGAAAAGTCAGTCGGCGCCCATGGACGGGCGCAGAAACCCGTCACGAGGACAACGAGCTCATAGCACTAAAGTGTGTAAAGCTCACTATACTTTATATGTGCTGCAACAATGCACTTCCTTACCACCAAAAGGGATGTGAATAACATCAATGAGCAAGAATCATCCGCATAGCGGTGTTTCGCTAAGCAACATTCACCACCACCTTCCCAAGATTTTCATTATGCTCCAACACCTGATGGGCTAATTCAATTTCTTGCCAATTAAACTGGCGATAAATGGGGATCTCAAGATGAGGCTCAGTAAGTTGTTCTTCAAACTCCTGACAAAACTGCTTTACTAACTCTGCTTTGTATTCAAGCGTGCGGTTTCTTAACGTACTGCCATGCAGGTTAAAGCGTTTTTGCAGCAAGCGGGCAAAATCCAGCTCAGCAAAGCGCCCTCCGAGCATAGCTAGCATAATACAATGACAATCAAGGCTGGCGACCTGCAAATTGCCTTTTAGGTACTCTCCACCCACAGGGTCAAGTATGACATTGGCTTGCAGGCCCAACGCCTTCATCTCAGTAACAAAGTCTTGCTGCTTATAATTAATCACATGATCTGCACCAAGTGAGCGGGCAAACTGGCCTTTTTCGTCACTGCTTTGCGTAGTAACAACCGTGGCCCCCACCGCTTTAGCAATACGAATGGCGGCCGCACCAACGCCAGATGCGCCACCATGGCAAAGTAACACTTGCCCTGGCGCTAATTTACCAGTGCGAATTATGGCATCAAACGCCGTCAACATTACTTCGGCAACGCCAGCGGCTTGATATAAAGGCATCTTCTCAGGCACTGGAATAAGCAACGCCTGTTCAGCTACGGCATACTCAGCATAGCCTCCACCAGCGGTTAAACTTAACACGCGTTTGCCTATCAAGTGATGGTGAGCAGTATCTCCCACAGCAACAACCGTCCCGGCGACTTCTAACCCCAACACTGGGCTGTCACCTTTGGGTGCTGGGTACTTTCCAGCTCTTTGTAGTAGATCAGCTCGGTTGACTCCAAAAGCCGATACTTTAATTAACACCTGTGATGCGCCTACATTAGGCATAGCCATGCTTTGCAGCGTTAATTGGCCACTATCGTGGCTAATATAGCGCGTTTTTTCTGGGATCAGCGGACTTTTTTCCATATTTCCTTTTCAACAAATTCGCCATCTTCGTACAGTTCATGATGCCATAATTCGCCTTCAATTTTATAGCTAAATGCCATGGTTCTGCCAAGCAACGAGGTAACATTACCGTACTCATACGTTTCTATGAATTTACCGTCTTTTAGTTCATAGCGACCACCACCAGCGTACTTAAATTGACCATTGCTGCGAGTAATGTAACTGTGATGGCCTGCAGTGATAAGCTTGGTAGAAGTCACTTCTGGTGCCGCCGCGGTGACCACGCCATTGGCGGTAGCGTAACTCCCCTCGACAAACTCCCAGGTGCCCAATAATGGATTTGCATACGTACTGCCGCAGATGAACAGCCCCAGTGCCATGATGTATTTCATGATCTTCCTTAATGTTAATCAATGATTGTGATTAGTGAGTTTGACACAAGTAGTGGTCTTGGTCAGTTGAGATAATCTCAAGCCAACCCAGTTAGGGGTTTATGGCGAGGAATTAGGCCTGCTTAACCTTGTCACTTGAGGCATGAATAGCGGCTTGCATGGCCGCAATAAGAGAGTCGATTAACCGCCCATCACATTGTTGTTGCTTGAGCTTAGCGTCCACCTCAGTGGCAATGTTATGAATATCATGACAATCAAACATCGCCGCCGTGCCTTTAATCGCGTGGGTGGTTTTCGCTAAGGCTTCAAAATCTTGATATTTGGCTTGGTTTTTTAACTGCACAATTTGCTCGTTTAAACCGGCAATATATTGCTGCTTCAATAAGTTAAACTCAGCTTCAGGTAGGTCCAATTCTTCATCGACTTTAATATCTAGATAATGAGCCACTTTTTTAGCAAACTCACTGCGGTCAATGGGTTTTGCCAAGTGGTCATTAAAGCCTAATTTCAAGTAACGCTCTATTTCATTGGGCATGGTATTGGCGGTAAGTGCGATAATGGGGGTACTACAGCCGGTAGCCTGAATAAAGCTAAATGCTTGCTCACCGTCCATTACCGGCATTTGGATATCCATTAAAATGAGGTCAAAGTCTTTGTCTAATACCGCTTGCACTGCAAGCTGGCCATTTTCAACCGCAGTCACCGAAAGGCCCATTCGCTCTAATATGCGCTTGATAAGCTTGGCGTTGTCTTGATTGTCTTCTGCCAGCAAGACTTCACCTTTGAGATCATTGCTATTTTCAAGCTGTGAAACCGGTTGTTGTTCTTTCTTGGTTGAGATCTGATCTAGGCTTTGTACCCACGTGGTGCGCTCCGTGGTATAAAGCGACAACGTCAACGTAAATGCCGTACCTGAGCCCACCTCACTCTCAACCGTAATATCGCCATCCAACTTTCTGGCTAGGCTTTTGGAAATATTTAACCCAAGCCCAGTGCCACCATATTTTCTGGAAGTCGATGAATCGGCTTGATAAAACGCACTGAAGAGCTCTTTTTGTTCGCTTGCGGTCATGCCAATCCCGGTATCACGCACGGTGATCAGGAGCTTGTCATTGCGACACGCAACGTCGATTGAAATCTTACCAACTGAGGTAAATTTAAGCGCGTTGGAAGTGAGATTTAATAAAATCTGTCGTAGTCGGGTTGGATCTATCACCACGTAATCTGGCAGCGGAAACTGATAATTCAGCGCGAACTCCAGCCCCTTGTCGCGAATTTGCTTGCCTAAAAGTGAGTCCACATGGGCAATCGCTTGAAATAAGTTAGACTCGATAAGCTCTACTTCTAACTTGTTGGCCTCTATTTTTGACATATCCAGAATGTCGTTGATTAAGCCTAAAACGTGTCGCGAATTTTGTAAGATCACCGATATCGCTTGATTGCGCTCATGCGGCTTTATGTCTCCTAACATAATGCCATCCGCGTAGCCGATGATTGACGTCATGGGCGTTCTTATTTCATGACTCATGTTGGCCAAGAAACGGCTTTTCGCTTCACTGGCATCGCGAAGCTCAGAGGCAACTTGTTCTAATTCATAAGTACGCTTTAATACTTTGGCTTCCAAGTTTTTATTTAACTCAATATTTTGTTCATTGGTTAAGCGGAACTTATCGGCAACCGCAAAGGCCAGTAGTAAGGCATCGAGTGCCGAACCAATCAAACCATAAAGATATAAGTTGCTCGACGTTTCCGGAAATAACCCTAAATTGGTTAAGTTACCAATCATATTCGGGAACGCCATGGCTAAATAAGCAAACACAAAGTAGCGAGCTGGCTTAAACCCCTCGCTCCAACGCTTGATGCCAACAAAGAGGCCAAAAATCAGCGCTAACCCAGTAACTAGGGTGGCCCATATAAAACCAAAACCTGGGAATAAAATGCAAAAAGGCAAACCAATGGCCGCAATCACACCTAGCCAAATCGAGATGGCTACATACCTTGGGTTGGTTTCTTTTAACTTCAGTAAATGAATATAAAATAAGGCATTGGTAAGGGGCGCTAAAGCAAAACCAAGCCAATGTAAGTTGGCCGAATAAAAGTTAAATAGTTGGTCGGGTATATGGAAAAAGTGGCTCCAGGCAAACACCCAAACAGCAGTGAACAGGGCATAATACAGGTGCGTAACATCTTTTGAGCCTAAATAAATCAGCAGATTATACAAACCCAGTACGATGCCCACACTAAAGCACAAGATCATCACTAGGTTTTCATTCACCACTTGCTGTTTAAACTCCTGCAACGGCTCTATGGTTAACTTGATTGGCGTATAGAAAAAGTCACTTTCAAACAGTGAAACAATGTAATAACTTTGGCCAGGAGCCAGCTCAATGCTATTGCCATAATGAAAGTGAAATTCATTTTCAAACTTTCCGCCAGATAACAGCCTGGTTACTGAGTCTTTGGTATACACTCGTGACTCTATTTTACTCACCAAAGTATTATACGGATAAAGTACAAAGTCTTTTTCACTGGTGTGATTAGTGACTTTAGTGATGAGAAAATAACGACCGGAAAACAGCGCCCGCCGATCTAAAGGTTCTAAGTTGGTTTGCCACTGCGCTATCTCTTCCCAGCTTGAAGGAAAGCTGGTTCGCGCCTCAGCCCTAAAGGCCTGCCCATGATCATGAAGGTTTTTGAATTGCAGTGGCTGTTGCAGCAAAAGCTCTGAGCCTCTGTCGACAGCCAGGCTTGGTAATGCGAATAAGCTTATTAGTATTAAAAATATACGCATGCTAGCGCCAAACCTTATATCAACTTCATTACAATAAACCAAAATCAATAGCGCTGTAACAGGGTTTCGTATGTTATTGCAGCCACGACACAAACTCGCTAAGTATGGCAAGCCATAACTTAGAAATAATAACTTACATCGACACCAACACGCCGTCCATCACCTTTAAAGTCTTCTAGCATGCCAAGAAAGTCTCTAAGGTCAAACTTTAAATGGCTATACTCTTCATCAAGCAGGTTTTTGCCCCAAATATCTACTTGAAATTGTTGATATTTAAACTGTATTGCCGCAGACCACAAGGTGTAGTCTGGTTGCATGGCATAGTCAGACTCATTTTGATCAAAGTAATAATCACTTTGATAATCAAAGCCGACTCTGGTTTTAACGGCAACGCTTTGCCAATTAAAAGCATAACGGAACTGACCCGAAACATTCCATTTAGAGGTAAATGGTAAACGGTTGTCGGTGAGCCGATTGCCAACCGGATCAACAAACTCGGCAAAGTTCGCTTCAGGGATATAACCAATATCAAGATTGAGTGTCGCCTGTGGCGTGATACGCCATGCATTTTCCAGCTCAACCCCATAAATGGTTGACTCGCCAACATTCTCAAGCAACTGATAAGGCGGTGTGCCAGGGATATCTGAGGCCTGATTCATAAACACCTGTTGGTCTTTATAATCATAGTAAAAAGCGGCAAAGTTACTTTTTAAGCCTAGCTCTTGAAACGCGGCCTTTAAACCAACTTCGTGAGCGTTTAATGATTCTGGGCCATAGTTGGCTTGCAAGGCTTGCTCTTCACTTAATAAATAACCACCATTGTAGCCACCACTTTTAGTGCCATTAGCAAAGCTGTAGTAAACGCTTTTGTCTTGGTCGAGGCGATACTTGAGTGCGGCTTTGCCCGACCAGCTAGTATCGGACTCTTCTCCTGCCACAGCATAAGAAGGCAAAAAGATCCCATTCAGGTCGTCGTTGACCATCACATTGACATAAGAAAAGGAGTCATACTCCACTTCTTCATCGCTAAAGCGCAAACCCAGAGTTAATGCTAGTTTGTCACTGACATCAAACTCGTATTGGCCAAACAAAGCCATGGATGTCACTTTGATGTCATTATCGTAGAAAAAGTTGGCCGCGTTGCCACGCAAAGGCGTTGCCCTTAAGTCGCGTAGTAAATCATTAAAATTATCTTGATAAATACGCTCTTCTAAATGAAACGCGCCCACAGTCAAATAGCTGCCGTCATTGCCGCTTTCATAACGCAATTCATTCACTAAGCGCTCGTTTTTCAGTCCCAACTCCCCTTCGCATAAATCAGCCGGACTGCCATCACAATTAAAGCCATGCTGACGGTCTAGGCGGTTAAATGCCCCGAGATAAATAACCTCAGCGTTGTCGTCTAAAAAGTAGTTTATCTCAGTGGTAATGCCTTTGCTGATGCTGTGGTGAGCTTGTTCGTTGTTGACACTCACAGCCCAAAAATCTTCACTGCCACTATTGAAACCAAATAGGTCAAAACAGTTTAAACTCCCTGCCGCTTGAACACTGCATAAACTGCCATCCATTGGGTTGGCAATCACACCAATGTTACCAACCGGTTGCACTAAACCATTCCAGTGACCGTAATCCAGCTTTACAAACACACTAAATTGCTCAAACTCACCAAGATAACTTAACCTAAGATCGTTTTGTTCCATGCCAGCTTCAGGCGAGTCAGGGTAAATATTGTAGGTGGTGTAGTCATAGTTATTGTGGCTTGCAGCAAAGCGCACTGCACTGGTGTCATTTAGGCTGTAATTAAACATTGCCCGTGCTTTGCTCAGCTCGTCACTGCCCGCCCCGGCGCTGATGTAACCAAAACGACCATCTTGAGGCCGAGCGGTGCGCAGTAAAATCGCCCCACCGGTTGAGTTGCGACCAAACAAGGTGCCTTGTGGCCCTTTCAAGACATCCACTTGCTCAATATCAAACAAATTAACAATTTGATTATTGGCGGAGCCCACGGAAACCCCATCTAAATACATGCCCACCGGTGAGGTATTGGCGGTGTTGTAATCTACCAAGCCGACACCACGAATGTTAATCGCCGGTGGCGTGCCTTCTGCTGCATTCTGACTGACTTTAACGTTTGACACCAAATGGCCAAGCTCGGTGGTATCTTTGAGCGCAGCTTGTTGCAGCACCTCCCCCGACAAAGACTTGACCGCAATGGCCACTTCATCGATGGGCTGCTTTCTTTTTTGGGCATACACTTCAATGATCTCTATCTCATTGGCAGCAGTGACCGTCGTCGCCATCGCGGAACAAAGAAGTGGTGTTGCCAGCAGTTTTTTATGCATTGGTTAGATCCTGAGTAATATCATGCAATTGCACTAAGAGTATAGCCGAAATAACCCGACCCCCAAACAATTGTGTTAGTAAATCCATAACAAAGGCCAGAGCTATCCCAATGACGCTGTCAACACCTAGGGCATACTAATCAAATGGTAAAAACCCACCCTCGCCATTAATGGTGTTTGGGAAACCACAAATTGCGCGACTGGTTTGCATACCCGCCATCACTGCAGCCTCGACACAACCGGCATTGACACCAGTGCTGATCCAATCGCCGGTAAGGTATAAATTCGCGAATACGGTACCATCACTGGCTAAACGGTAAGCACTGCTACCAGCAACGCTCAGTACATATCGCTCACTGGGGTCAACATTAACGCGCCAGTACTGGCTGTCAAAACGCGACTCGCCTTGTTGCTGCTGCGGGTCAAACAGCACCTGCCAATCAAATTCATCGTCACGATAGGCTTCAGGCCATAATACCTGCATTTCATTTTTTAGCTTAGCCAAGCTATTTTGCTTCACCTTGGCTTTCATTTTTATCGGAAACTCATGCTCAGACGCTGGCGGATAATCGGCGCAGGTAAATGCACTACAAAAATAAGCAATATTGCTCGGTTCTGGGGTTTGCCAGTCTTCAACGGTTAATAAGTTCGACATCGCAGCCCAGGTGTCGAAGGGCTGAGAAAAGGCGCTTAAAATTGGCCTTTCTGTGCTCGACGAGCCGTCCTGATAGCCTAATTGTTGATCGGTCTTGGTCAGCCAAAGCTGCATGGCTTGCGTTGCCACGGTTTTTATTTTTTCAGCTTGCTGTTGTAACTTAGGATCTTTTGCTAATAAATCTGGGCATAAGCTGGTTAGCCCAGCGACTGAAATGCCAAATACCACCAGATCAAAGTCTTCACCATGTTTTAGTACCTTACGCGGCAAAGCTTGATTGAAGTGTTGTTGATAAATCGACTCCCAAGGTGACCAAAAGGATTCCAGATTAATCTGATGTTGACGTAATAATTGCGCTTGCTGTGGCTCAATTTGTTGCCAAATCGGTTCACTGGGCCAACAAGGCAAAGACTTGATGATTTTAAGCGGTTCATAGTCATCACTGTCGTTTAACTTTACCTGCTCTATGATACTGATTTCACTGACCACTTGCTTGCCATGTTGCGAGGATGCTTGCAGTGACTCAACTTGGTGGAAAAACTTAAATTTGACTCCTCTGTGCTTGAGCAGCTCATAGATAGGGGCAAAAATAATATCCCCCATTCCTGCCTGCATTTTCCACATTACCCCGCCACGGTAACACAACATGATCCTGAGCATCGCCAATGCCGCCACGCCGGCCTCGACATTGGGTTTAGAAAAATCGCCATCTTCAAAGCCAAAGACTAAATCGTAAAACCCTCGAACCGGCGCAGACTCCACACTTAATGGGTCGTTTGCGCCGTTTCGTCTTAGCCACTGTTGAAAGTCATACTGATTTAGATAACCAAAACCACGACTGTATACCTTGTCTCTGACCATCCCTAAGGTCATGGCCACCGCTAAATCAACACAAATATACAAACGCCTAATGGTGGGGTTTTCAGCAATAAGCTCGTTCACTTCGCTGCGCAGCCAACGCCGTATCTTACGGACTAAATACCATACTAACAGTTGATCTTTTTTGTTATTGAGGCGCTTATCGCCTTCGCGAACCGTCAAAAAGCGACTTAATTGATTAATTAATAGCTTAGGTGTCGATACCACTTCGGTCACTTGATCCGCAGCCTGTTGAAACAGCGCTTTGGCTTGCGATTCAACGCTATCAAAGAATTGTTCAACCTCATTACCTAAATGCGCCAATAGCGTTTTATCTCGGGCTTTTCGGGTGGTTAATTGAGTTGATTTGGTGCTCTGGTCGACTTCGTCTTCTAACGCTTCAACCCACTTATGCAACCAAGCAATAAGCAGTTTGAGCACTTGCCAATAATGCAAATCAAGTGTGCCATTGGCTGGGTTACCCGGTATGAGGGGGAAATCAACCGGCCAGGTTTGCCATTCATTATCAATAAACTCTTGTAAAACCACTAAGCTATGTGGCTTAAGTGCTTGTTGCCACGTATTAATGGCAACCTCATCACCTCGGTCTAATTGTTGGTATACCTTTTCGATGGTTTTAAATGAGTTAACGTATGCCCCAAACCAAACATGGAGGCCATGCTCTTCTATGCGCTCACCAAACTGACTATTGCGACCGCTGGCTCCCTTGCCTCCGAGGCGCCAACCTTGTTGATACACCGTAATGTCATAGCGTGATTGCCAGTCATCTTGTTCGGTTAAATACACTGCGGCGGTCATCGCCGACACTCCACCACCTAATACAGCAATTTTCTGTTTGCTCATGAGCGCATATCCTTCCTAGGGTCATTGTTACTTTATCGTGGCAACCACAAAGCCACGACCTGCTCGCGGTGGACAATGCTGCAAGCAGGTCGTGGGTGAAACCTCTTACCTAGGTATATTAGCCAAGCCTTGATTGGTTGATACCAATTCTTCCGCGCCAGCTTGGTCAAAATCCATCTTCACGTAGTAAGGAAGTTTCACTTCGTTTTCTCCCAAGGCAATGCCAAACATTTTGTCCAATGGGAAGCTATCTATTTTATTTAACTGCAGTTTCAAATCGTCTTTTAAAAAGGCCACTTTATGGATCTTTTTAACCTCAGAGGGAGAATGCACTACTGCTGAATACACTGACTTTTCAGCCATGCCATCTGGGAATTGCTTAAACAAAATTTGATCCATTTGTGGATGAGTAAATCCAGATAAAAATTGTTTTAAAAACTGCTCGTCGACATTTAACTCGTCCACCGAGTCACGAAATAGGGTTAACATTTCTTCACCTACTTCCATTGCTTCTTTGAGCCAAGATTCGCCATCGTCCTCAGCACTAATACTGAGCAATTCATGCCAGTCCATTTTGTTATTCGGGTTGTAGGTCTTGAAGCAATCTAACGATAAAGAAAAGTTTAACGGTGCGGTCGGCTCAGAGGGCATAGCATAACGACAAAGGTATTTATTGTAGCCCCAAGTTTCTCGACCATTAATTAAGGCATTAATATTGTTAACGGTAATAAACGCTGGGTACCAGTAAAGGTGCTCCGCCCGCAGTGTTTCTAAGTTTAATTGCAAAACCGGAAGCCAAATAATGATATCGGTTTCTTGCATGTAGCCGTAGTCACTAAAAGGTTCGACCTTAGAAGCAATGTTCTCAATATCTGTAAAAGTCAGTAAGCACCAGTCGCTTAACGCTTTAAAACTAAACTCGCTACTTGGTACTGAATTCAAAGTGTTATCTAAGTAGGTTTGAATCTTTTCTCTATTACCCGCCACAAAAAAGCCATACATTTGTGCATTAAGCATCCTGCATGGCGGCTTAGCAATGGGGTTGCTATAAAAGTGCTGATAGTCAGGTAATTCTGGATACATCATTCACTCCTTAAAACGTCAAATTGACAGTGTAGTAAGCAATATCAGATATTGCTTATTGTGATTATATGGCGTAATTACAGAGCGCTTCGTCTAATAATGACGACATATCAGCTACCTCTTGCTGACAAAGGCCTAAGTAATGACGGTAGGCACAAGGGTCGTAGTGACCTGAAAGCGGCTCCATAAAGCCATGTTGATAGCGAGTTCTAATACAACTAACGCTCTTTTGGCTATTTAGCATAGTAACTATCGGCGTCACGTCAAAGTCAAACTCGTGTTGAGCGAAATAGAATGTGACTGGGCACGCTAATTGTGAAACCGGCACGTCAAGGGTGTGGCTGGGGTAAAAAGCAATTAACTGCTGCGGCTTATTTGCCTCTTGCAACATAGATAATGCCTGCCAAGCTGCAGTGCTGCCAACCCCAAAACCTATCAGCAAATGTGGCGACAGATTGCGTATTTTGCTTACCACTTTATTGGCATAATGTTGCTGTTCGCTGCCCTTAGAGCGGTGTGCTTTATTGTTTATTTTGCTTGTTTTACCTTCACCAGCAGTGACAATGCTTACGTCTCCAGATAATTCCGATGCAAATTGCAAAAGCTGCGGTGAAGTGCCATACATATCCGCGATTACCAGTATTTTCATCGTTATTCCTTAACTGCTTTGATTGTTATTAGGGTTATTTTCACTACGCCTTAGCGCCTTTCCTTAATGATAAAATTAGCATATCGCAAAGAACTGTAAACAATAATTACAAACAAAATAAACATCTCACTAACTACCTATTCCACTCTTGCTGCTATGCTTTAATAATTAACAGAGGAGTATGCGGATTGTGATCAAAGCACTGTGTCTTATCGTGTTTATGCTTCAAGCTGGGTTTGTACAAGCACAAAAGATCACCTGGATTGTGATTGACTTTGCTCCTTACTATATCCTTTCAGATGATCTTGCAGGTCAGGGCCGAGATGAGCTACTGATCAAATTACTAGAGCAGTACATGCCTGAGCATCAGTTTGACTATAAGCTTTTCCCGGCCTCGCGGGCGATCCATGAACTGGCAAAGCAAAACAGCAACTATTGCATGATTTCACTTTATAAAACCCCCAAGCGAAGCCGCTATATTGCTTTTACTGAAAACCATTCCACCACTGGCTTGTCAACCTCTGCAGCGCTAACCAAGGAAACAGCAAAGTCGCTGGCGCTCGGTAATGACGCCATCGACTTTGACGTGTTAATGAAGCAGCATAAATTAACTGTGGGTGTTGCTGCTAACCGCTCTTTTGGCACTGAAATTGACGCGACCCTCGCCAGTTTAGATCAGCAGCAGCTATTGATAAGACCTGGGAGAGATACACTGGAAAGCTTAACGGTAATGCTATTAAGAAAGCGGGTGGATATTATTTTGGGGTACCCCAGTGAGCATCATTATCACAAAGTGAAATTAGATAAGCAGAATAGGCTCACTCAAGTGAGATTGCAGCTGACCTCACAACTCACCAAAGGATACAGTGGCTGTAACAATAACGAGCTTGGCCGCCAGCACATTGCCGCCATTGATAAAGCGCTGCAACAAGTTCATCAAGATGAACAATACCGGCTCGCAATGTCACGCTGGTTACCACAACAGCTCAGGCCAAAGCTCGCCGGTATATTCAGCCATTAGCTCAAACATGGGGGTTTGAGCTAGCAGACGTTTATTGACGGATCCCTTCGATGTGCAAGCCAATATCCACATGAGTGGATGCAGGGCCTAAATCGTAATCGATGCCATAGTCTGACAACTTTAACTGCGTATTACCGGAGAAACCAACTCGGTAGCCACCCCAAGGGTCGTCACCTTCGCCAATCTTATGGATTGCAAATTCAATGTCTTTGGTAACACCATTTAAGGTGAATTTGCCCTGTACTACGCCATTTGTAGCATCACTGAAAGTGATCTTCTCACTGGTAAACGTTGCCTGAGGGTGCTCCTCAACATTTAAAAAGTCATCTCCTCTTAAATGCTTATCGCGCTCAGCATGATTTGAGTCAATGGATGCCGTATCAATAACAACCTTAATTTTAGCGTTATTAGGGTTGTTAGCATCGTAGCTAAATTGACCTTCAAAATCGTTAAAGCGGCCATATAACCAGCTGTAACCTAAGTGCTTTATTTTAAAATTAACAAACGCGTGAGCGCCTTTAGTATCAATAACATAGTCCGCTGCATTCACGGCTGAAGTGGTACTCAATAAGGCCAAGCTTATTGCTAACATAGTCTTTTTCATCATAACTCCTTAGTTATCTGAATTGGTCACTTTAAACATTCGAATTAAGGTTCTATCTCGATTTACAAAATGGTGTTTTAATGCCGCTAACGCATGCACAGCAACCAGCGCAATTAATCCCCAAGCCAAATACAAGTGCACGGTACCGGCAATATCACTCTGCTGGTCAAACAGCTCTCCTAAACTGGGCACGGCAAACCAGCCAAACACTTCAATGGCGCGACCGTCTGAGGTTGAAATTAAATAGCCGCTGGTAAATAAAGCAAATAACAACAAATACATTAGCCAGTGCGCCAGTGTCGCTAATGTGTTTTGTGCCTTATCGAGCGATGTGCTCTGCTGTAATGGCTTCACTTTTGGGTTCGCCCACTTCCAAAGTAAACGCATTACAATCACCAGAGCCAACAAAATGCCAATGCTTTTATGAATGTTTAGACCATCACGATAAAAAGGGTCATAGTAGCTCAATTCAACCATGTATAAGCCCAAACCAAACATACCCAACACGGCGGCAGCACTTAGCCAATGGAGCACAATGGCGACGAGGCCATAACCCTTTGCAGTATTTTTCAACATAATCTTAGTCAATAAAACTCATTCTCAATAAAACCAGCATATAGTGATTTTAAGGATGGGGAAAGGCGATAATTATCGGCCAGCTGTGCAAATATGCACAGAAAAAAGGCGAACCATAATGAGTTCGCCTAAAAGTGCTAGAGGAGAAGATGCTTACTTGCTAGTTTTTATAAAAGTACGATGACTTAGTAATGACGATTGACGCCTCCTGATCGGAAGAAATGGTAAATTCAATCGGCGTCGATTTACGCTTAAGCTCATAGCCATCTGCAATCACCGTCACCGGAATGAGCGCCATGTCACCTGCGGCAATTTTTGTTGCTTCTGGCGCGGTTAACGTGGCATTCGGTAAACCCGATAAACTAATGCTATACGACATGGTTTGCTGGGTTTTATTAATAACACTTAAGGTGTAGGGGTTTTCTACCAAGCCTTCATAATTAACCCGATACAGTGCATTACGGTCGCGGATCACGGAAGCCTCAATGGGAGTGCGATTAAAAGCCCAAATAATCATAATGGCAAACAGCGCCACAGTAATGGCACCATAACCGACAATCTTTAATCGCAGTGGATTGGTTTTTAACCCCGCTTGTTGGTTTTCACTCTGGTATTGGATTAAGTTCGGCTCATAACCAAATTTTGCCATGGTGTCGTTACAAGCATCGATGCACAGGCCACAGTTGATGCATTCATACTGCAGGCCGTTACGAATATCGATACCTGCAGGGCATACTTCAACACAGAGGTTACAATCAACGCAATCACCTAAACCCAGCGCTTTAGGGTCTTCTTTACGCTTACGGCGGCCACGGTTTTCACCGCGCTCATTGTCATAACTCACAACTAAGGTGTCTTTATCGAACATCACCGATTGAAAGCGTGAATAAGGGCAAGCAACGGTGCACATTTTTTCACGTAAAAAGCCGGCGTTACCATAAGTACACAGGGCAAATAAAAACACCCAAAAGCTGATAATACCTGACCACTCAAGCGTAAACATTTCTAGATACAGGGTTTTTGCAGGCACAAAATAGGTCATAAATGTGGTCGCAGTTAACACCGAGATAATCAGCCAGGCGCTATGCTTAGCGAGCTTCTTGGCCCACTTTTTAGCATCCCAACTGGATTTATCTAACTTAATGCGCTGATTTCTGCTGCCCTCAATACGGTGCTCTACCCAAGTAAACATTAACATCCAGATGGTTTGCGGGCAGGTGTAACCACACCAAACTCGCCCGAGCCATGCAGTCCCAAAAAACAGTGCGAACGCACCAGCCATAAAAATCCAGGCTAAGATCATAAAATCTTGTGGTAGAAAAGTGGCTCCGAACACTCTGAACTGCTGCGAACCGACATCAAATAGGACGGCTTGCTGGCCATGATAGGGGATCCAAGGAATGAGGATAAAAGTGAGCATCAAGAACCAGCCTAAGTTCCTTCTGATTTTCTGAAAAAAGCCTTTCTGCTCCCTTACATAAATGGGCCCCTCTTGTTTGTAGGGCTTAATTATCATGTCTTCTTCTTTGATATCAAACTTCATGTCACTTGCTTACATTAATAAAACACAAGCAGACTATTGCAACTTTCAGACCAATTTGAAAGTTTATAACATGCTGTATATAAAACAGTTTTTGATATTAACAATAGAAGATATCGCGATATATCGCGAGCCACACGATATATCGCGAATATTAACGTATTTTTAATTTCTTCATTTTCGAGCGTAATGTACTCTCAGGTAACCCGAGTTTTTGCGCCGCGCCATTAGCACCTGCAATTTTGCCGTTACACAATTCCACCACTTTTAAAATGTGTTCTGCTTGCGCTTGCTCTAAGGTGAGATCGTCCGCTATTTGCTGGGGTATCTCGGTCCCTAACGACTGAGTCAGCTCGATTAACCGACCTTTCGCCAATATCGCTTCACGCTCTAGCACGTTTTGTAGCTCTCTTATGTTGCCAGGCCAATTATAAGCCTGCAGCGCGTTGATGGCGCTCTTACTTATACCTCGTAACTGCTTACCCAACTTTTTATTCAATTGCACAATAAGGTTATTGGCTAATTGCGGAATATCTTCAATGCGTTCGCGCAGCGCCGGAACCTGAATGGGAAAGACATTTAAACGGTAATACAAGTCCATCCTAAATTTGCCTTGCTCTACCATCTGCCAAAGGTCGCGGTTTGTGGCGGCAACCACGCGAATATCAACGGCAATTGTCTGACTTCCCCCTACCCGTTCAAACTCGCGCTCTTGCAACACTCTTAGCAGCTTACTTTGGGCTTCCAGTGGCAACTCGCCAATTTCATCAAGAAATAATGTGCCGCCATGAGCCAACTCAAAACGCCCCTTACGGCGTTCGTTCGCTCCGGTAAATGCTCCTTTTTCGTGACCAAACAGCTCTGATTCAATCAAGGTGGGTGAAAAAGCCGCACAGTTCACTTTTACGAAGGGTTGCTCTGCCCGCGAGCTCAGGCGGTGTAAATTTCTAGCCACTAACTCTTTTCCGGTGCCATTTTCACCGAGAATAAGCACGGTACTGTCGGTTTGACTGACAAGCTCTAATTGCGCCAGCATGGTTTGAAAAATGGCACTGTGACCCACTAAACCTGCCTCTTGCCAGTCTTCATTCAGGGTTTCTAGCAAATAGGCGTTCTCATCTTTTAATTGCTCGCTAAGCTCATGGACCTTGTTTAATGCGGACTTGAGTTCAGACTCGACCTTATGCTGTTGAGACACATCGCGAAATATCGCGACAGCTCCGATAATTTGACCGTCGCTGTAAATGGGCGTGGAGGTGTATTCCACCGGAAAGCTGCTGCCATCTTTGCGCCAAAACACTTCGTTTTTTACTTGTCTGGTTTTGCCATCAAACATGGTCTTATAGATATTGCACTCATCCGCAGGATACGCGCTGCCATCGGCATGACTATGGTGGTGATACTGGTGGATTTTTTTCCCCAATAATTCAGCACTTTTCCACCCCGTCATGCGCTCGGCTGCCGGATTGATAAAAACGGCGTTGCCACTTAAATCAAAGCCATATATGCCTTCACCCACCGCATTGAGCAGCAATTTAGGATCGGCCAAAAATTGTTTAATAACAGACATGTTCACCTCGCGATATTTCGCGATATTATAGAATCCAGCAGCGGTTTTGTCATGTTCAAATCATAACGACCAGCCGCTCTTTAAGATTTGGTTGGTGTTCTAATGCTGAAACAGTAAAATAACCCCATTAGATTGCAATCGAGAACACGCGTGGATCCATCAACTTACATACCCGACGACTTCATTGCCGATGTCGAAACCTATATTCCTGAGCACCTCAGTATCAGCGACTTTCTTAGCGCCTGTCGCTCACCATTACGCCGTGCTGTTCGAGTAAATACCTTGAAGATGTCTGTGGCTGAGTTTTTGGACTATTGTCAACAGCGCCAATGGCAAGCCGAGCCAATCCCTTGGTGCCCAGAAGGCTTTTGGATCACCCGCAGTGAAGAAGAGGAAGCCAACTTAGCCATCGGTAACACCGACATTCACTTAAGTGGCTGCATCTACATCCAAGAAGCCAGTTCAATGCTGCCACCTGAGGCATTGCGTAAAGAAATAAGCGCAGCACAAATAAATTTAGATATGGCCTCGGCTCCAGGCTCTAAAACCACCCAGTTAGCGGCCTTTATGAACGGCAGCGGCGTGCTTGTTGCCAATGAGTTATCATCATCACGCTTGAAAGCGCTCGCGGCGAACAGCAAACGCATGGGGGTAGCCAATGTCGCGCTATCGCATTTTGATGGTGCTGTGTTTGGTGAATACATGCATGAATGTTTCGACAATATTTTACTCGATGCGCCTTGTTCAGGTGAAGGTACCGTGCGCAAAGATGCGAATGCGTTAAAAAATTGGTCGATTGCTTCCAATCAAGACATTGCTGTGGTGCAAAAACGTCTCATTGATAGCGCTTTTCAAGCCTTAAAACCTGGCGGCACTCTGGTTTACTCAACCTGTACCCTCACCCCTTTAGAGAACCAACAAGTTTGCCAATACCTTATTGAAGAGTATGGCGACGCTCTAGAAATCATTAACTTAAGCAATCTCTTTGCCGGTGCCGAGCAAGCCACTACCGCAGAAGGCTACTTGCATGTATGGCCACAGTTATTTGATAGTGAGGGGTTCTTTATTGCCAAATTTAAAAAGCTTCGCTCGGTTGCGGCGCGCGTAGAAAAACACAAAAAAGGCGCCTTTCCTTTTACTCCATTAGCAGCAAAAGCGCAGAAATTACTGCAAACCCAACTACAAAAGCAATTCGCCATTGATGCCTTACCTGGCACCTTAATGTCACGGGATAAAGAAATCTGGCTATTCCCTGATGGATTTGAGGCCATTGCCAACAAAATAAAATACGCTCGCATTGGGGTGCAAATTGGCGTAAGTCATAATAATGGTGTCCGTTTGCAACATGAGCTGGCTACCTGTTTTGGCCATTTAGCAAGTCGCAACACGCTCGCGCTTAGCGCTGCTCAAGCAAAAGACTACTTTAATGGCAAAGACATTCGCCTTGATGAAGTGACCAAGCAAACCGGTGAGGTGATCATCACACTTTGCAACACCCCGGTTGGGCTTGGTAAGTGGCAAAAGAACAAAGTAAAAAACAGCTTACCTCGGGATCTTATTCGTGATGATCTGTTGATAACTTGGGTATAACGTGGACATACTCTTTTGATATTTTTAATATCAATTAAGCATAAAGACGGCAAGCACTTGATTTAGAAAGACTTAATAAATTTTCATTTAGTTGTAAAAATATCGAAACATTAACTAAACTTAAATTTACTTTCTACTTCTCCCTACAGTCTTAGAAGGTGTTTTTAGTTAGCGCACGGCTCAGCTATGAGCCTTCCCTAGGCCCAGAGTTTAGCAGGTAAGCTCTGGGCACTTTTTTATCTAAACTTCGACATTCAGTAACCGCTATTATGTTGCCGCTTCTAACTCGGTAATGATTGCGAACGCCTGACTATTGCTGTCACCACATACGTCTTTCATGGCTTTAAACTGCAAACACACCTTAGGTCGCTCTGGTTTACCAAATAAACGACATAAATTATTGTCATTAAGTTGAACACAACGAACACCAGCGGGCTTACCATCGGGCATACCGGGTATCGGCGTGGAAATACTTGGTGCGATGCAACAGGCACCACAGCCTAATCTACAGTCCATAATTACTCTAATTAGGTGCTTTTACGCTAGTGTAACGAAAAAACATGGCAGCGTAAAAGAACATAATCGGAACGGATGTTTCAAACCAAGCCGTTATGCAAAGCTTTGTTACAACTTGCCTTGGCTTTTAAACACCTCGACATAACTATTCGCGTATCCTTACCCTATCAACAATTAAGTTTCGTCGACTTAAGTTAGAAAATCATTCAACAGGAAGGATTTGCACGTGGCTAGTAAAAAACAAATTATTCTCCCCATTGCGGTATTGAGTGTTGGCATCGCAGCAGCCGTTGCAATGTCTGCAATGAAAAAACCACCTGAAGTTAAACCTGAAGAGGTAGTTCACCCTCTGGTGCAGGTAAAAAGCGTCGAGGTCAAACCCATTCGTCTTGATGTCTCTTCATACGGTGTGGTTAAACCTAAGTACAGCACTGAGTTAGTAGCACAAGTAAGTGGTCAAGTTATTTCGTTGTCAGATAAGTTCGTTAAAGGTGGCTTTGTCAATGAAGGCGAAGTGCTGGCACGCATCGACCCCAATGATTACGAAGCAGCGTTAATTGAAGCCGAAGCGTCCTTAGCTCAAGCCAGCTCGGATTTAGAAATCGAGCAAGCACAAGCTAAGGTAGCCAAGGCACAGTGGCAGCAAATCACCGAAAGTGCCATTGAAAAAATTCCTTCCGAGCTTTACTTACGCAAACCCCAATTAGCCGAAAAGCTAGCTCGGTTTAAAGCAGCGCAAGCCGCCGTTAAGCGCGCTAAGCGAAACCTGGAAAGAACCTACATTCGAGCCCCGTACGATGCCATTGTTGCGTCACGTGAGATCAGTTTAGGCAGCGTGGTAAATCCTGGCAATGGCTTTGGCACCCTCAACTCAGTGTCGGTGGCTGAAGTACGACTGCCCGTAGCTGACAAAGAGCTACAATATTTACCACAACAAGGGGTGGGTACTAAAGTAACCCTAAGCGCCGAAGTGGCAGGTAAAGCCGTTAGCTGGCAAGGCACTGTGGTGCGCAGTGAGGGCGTAATTGATGAGAGAAGCCGCATGACTTACTTGGTGGCGCAGGTCAAATCACCGTATCAAGATGCTGCCAAAGCACTACGCTTTGGCGCTTACATCAACGCCAACATTCAAGGCAAGCTGATCGCCAATGCAGCAGTGGTTCCGCAGCACTTAGTTAAAAACGGCCGCATCGCCACTTTGGATGATAATCAGCAATTGAACTACCAAGAGCTTAATGTCATTCGCCAATATGACGGTCATGTGGTGGTTGATCAAGGCTTGGAGTCGGGCCAACAATTGATCACTTCCGCTCTGGATTATCCATCACAGGGTATGCAACTAAGACTGGACTCAGAATCCACGTCGCAAGCAACGACTCAGTTAGCACTTAAAGAGGAATAAGGGTATGCAAACACGAGAAAAAGGCTTAATTGCTTGGTTTGCACGTAACCCCGTTGCTGCAAACCTATTAATGATATTCATTATTGTCGGTGGCTTACTGACTGCGTTTTCTATTCGCAAACAGATGTTCCCACAATACAACAGTAATTGGATCAGTGTTCAAGCCGTCTACCCAGGTGCAGCACCGCAAGAGGTAGAAGAAGGCATTACGATTAAGATCGAGGAGTCCATGGAAGGCCTCGAAGGGATCAAAAGGCTGATCACCTATTCCAACCGTGGATACTCACAGACTTGGATTGAAGTTGAAGAAAAGTACGACACCAAGGAAGTATTAGACGAAGTTAAGATGCAAGTGGACGCAGTCTCCACGTTCCCATCGGGTATGGAGCGCCCAGTGGTTCGTCATGAAAAAGCCACCCAAGAAGTCATGTGGCTGTCGTTAAATGGCGATCTCAACCCCTATGACTTAAAAGAGCTTGGCAATCGCATTCATGAAGAAATGCTGTCGTTGCCAGGCGTCAACTTAGTGCGCTTTGACGGCGGCTTAGATTATGAAATTAGCGTTGAAATTAGCCCAGATAAAATGCGCGAGTATGGCCTTAGTTTCCGAGATGTTGCCAGCGCGGTACAGAGCTTTTCAGCCAATATGTCTGCCGGTCAGATCCGTTCAGAAAATGGCTATATTTCAATGCGGGTGGAAAACCAAGCCTACCGTGGTGATGAGTTCCGCCATTTACCATTGTTGACCTTAGCCGATGGCGCACAAATCCGTTTAGGCGATGTTGCTACCATTCGAGATGGCTTTGAAGAAGGACTGCAATATTCCAAGTACAACGGCAAGAACTCTTTGGTGTTTGAAGTCAGTGCCTCCAGAGATCAAGACATCACCAAAGTCGCCAACGTCATTAAAGGCTACCTAGACAGTAAAGCCGATACCCTACCGCAAGGCGTACAGTTAGAACCCTTTATTGATCTTACCTACTACTTAAATGGTCGCCTTAATATGATGTTAGAAAACATGATATGGGGTGGTATTTTAGTGATGTTAATGCTGGCCATGTTCTTACGGGTAAGATTGGCATTCTGGGTGATGATGGGCTTACCAGTGAGCTTTTTAGGTGCCTTTCTGATGATGCCGGTGGGCTTTTTAGATGTCACCATTAATTTGGCTTCACTGTTTGCCTTTATCCTAGTGCTGGGGATCGTCGTCGACGATGCCATTGTGGTGGGGGAATCCGCTCACAGTGAAATAGAAAAACACGGTCATAGCCTAGATAATGTTGTGCGCGGAGTGAAACGCGTTGCCGTACCCGCCACTTTTGGCGTGTTAACAACGGTAGCGGCATTTTTACCGCAAACCTTTGCAACTGGGCCAACAGCGGCTTTCTCTAAAGCCATTGGTGGTGTCATTATTCTGTGTTTGCTGTTTTCTTTGGTCGAGTCAAAACTGGTATTACCGGCGCACTTGGCGGCCATGAAAAATAAACCGAGCAACCCGAAAAACCCATTCCACCGCTTGCGTGAGAAAATGGATGGCGCATTGCAATCTTTTGTGGAAAACCAATATCGGCCATTTATCGCTCGCTGTCTTCACTATCGTTATACCGTGATCGTCGGCTTTTTAACTATTTTGATTGTCAGCGGCGGAATGTTCGCAGGCGGCTTGGTGAAGTTTGTTGCCAACCCGAAAATTCCCCATGATTTCCCGCGCATTGCCATTGAGATGAACTTGTCCTCGTCTGAGAATGCCACTCTGGAGTCGATTCAAAAAGTCGAACAAATGGTGCTCGATGTTGATAAGCAAATTGAACAACAATATGGCCAAAAAATGGTTCGCGACTACATGGTTAATATGAATGGCCGTACCAATGCCAATATCATGGTGATCTTAGTCGAACCAGATTTACGTCCAATCGATACCTTTGCCTTAAGTGCCATGTGGCGAGAGCAAATGCCACTATTACCAGGCGTTAAGTCGCTCAACATCCAAGACAGTATTTCTAATAATGGACGCGATGATGGCGATATTAGCTTTAGGCTAGAGGGCAAAGATAAAGCGGAATTACGTGAAGTGGCCGCGCATTTAAAAGAGAAACTAGCAAGCCTTGAGGGAGTTGGTGACATTAATGATTCAATGCAGTCAGCAACGGATGAAGTACAACTGGAACTAAAACCGCTTGCTTACAGCCTTGGTTTAACCCTAGCGGACGTTGCTTCGCAAGTGAATTTCAGCTACTACGGGTTGGAAGCACAACGTATCTTGCGTGACGGTGAAGAAATCAAAGTGATGATCCGCTACCCACAAGATCACCGCGATAGCATCAGTGATATTCAAGATGTGCGCATTGTTACGCCACAGGGCGCAGAAGTGCCGCTAGTCGAAGTGGCCGATGTTAAACTGGTGGATGGCGTCAATCGCATTCGTCGTGAAAACGCAAAACGCACCTTAAATGTATGGGCAGCAGTCAACACCGATGTCGCTCAGCCATTTGAAATTGCCAAACAAATTCGTGATGAATATTTACCAAGCCTATTAAAGAACTATCCTGGGGTACAAAGTGCCATTGCCGGGCGAGTACAAGAAGAGATGGATAGCGTGGCTGAGCAAATCCGTGACTTTGCCTTGTCATTAATGATCATCTTTGCCCTACTGGCTATTCCTTTGCGCTCTTATTCACAACCATTACTGATCATGTCGGTGATCCCATTTGGTGTGGTCGGTGCGGTATTCGGACACATGGTGCTTGGCATGACCATGAGCAGCCTATCTTTCTTCGGTATTATTGCCGTGGCTGGTGTGGTGGTCAATGACTCACTAGTGATGGTTGACTTCGTCAACAAAGCAAGAGCACAAGGTGTCAGCATTAAAGATGCCGCAGTAGAGGCCGGTTGTAAGCGCTTCAGAGCGATTTTACTTACTTCACTAACCACCTTTATCGGTTTGGTGCCCATCATCTTAGAAACCAGTCTGCAGGCGCAGATTGTTATCCCGATGGCTGTTTCTTTGGCCTTTGGTGTGCTGTTTGCCACGGTGATCACCTTGGTACTGATCCCATGCCAGTACGTGGCCTTAGAAGATGTTAAACACCTTGGTCGCAAATGGTTTAAAAAAGGTGAAAGCGAGCAGCCAACTGAGGTGGTAACCAGCAATTCAATTAAGTAATTAAGTAATTAAGTTACTAGCCCTAGTAAAAAGCTCGGCCTTGCAAGGTCCGAGCTTTTTTTTATGTTGTCACCTTTACTTTTTCCGGTTCGGGCAAAGGTATTGTGAAAACCAATACCGCTACTGGCGGTAATGATCAAAGAAGTGCTTAATGCGCTCCATAGCCGGTGCCAAATCATCTTTGTGAGGTAAAAACACCAAACGGAAGTGGTCGGCACTAGGCCAATTAAAAGCACGACCATGAACGAATAAGATCTTTTCTTCTTTTAGCAGGTCAAGCACCATGCGTTCGTCGTTTTTAATATTAAAGCGTTTGGTATCCACCTTAGGGAAAGCATAAAGTGCCCCTTTGGGTTTGACACAACTGATCCCCTCAATGGCATTTAAACCTTGATAAGCAATGTCTCGCTGTTGATATAAACGTCCGCCGGGCTCAATCAACTGATCAATTGACTGAATGCCTCCCAGGGCCTGTTGTATCGCAAACTGCGCTGGGACATTAGCACAAAGCCGCATTGAGGCCAGCATTTCCAGCCCGGTGATTAAATCCAGCATGGCTGATTGCTTACCGCTCAGTACCATCCAGCCCATTCGAATGCCTGCGGCACGATAGGTCTTGGCTAAACCATTAAAGGTGATCACTGGGATATCGTCACAAAGGCTGGCGATTGAGAAATGCTCAGCGCCATCATAAAGAATTTTTTCGTAGATTTCGTCGCTAAGCAGTAAAAGCTGATGTTCTCGAGCAATATCAATTAAGGCCTCTAAGAGCGCTTTATCGTACACCGCTCCGGTTGGGTTATTGGGGTTAATTAACACCAAGGCTTTGGTCTTACTGGTGATCTTACTTTTAATGTCTTCTAAATCAGGAAACCAATCTTGCTGCTCGTCACACAAATAATGCACAGGATTGCCGCCAGAAAGCTTAACCGCAGCAGTCCAAAGTGGATAATCTGGCGCAGGGATCAACACTTCATCACCATCATTTAACAACGCCTGAGTGGTCATTTGAATCAGCTCACTGACGCCATTACCGATGAAGATATTATCAACACTGATATTGGGAAAAGCTTTTTGCTGGTAATATTGATACACCGCGACCCGCGCAGAATATAACCCCTTAGAGTCACAATAACCTTGTGCTGAATAGAGGTTCTTAATGATGTCACGGTGCATATCTTCAGGCATATCGAAGCCAAATGCCGCTGGATTACCAACATTTAACTTCAGCACTTTCATGCCTTCGTCTTCCATTTTTTTCGCTTGCTCTAACACTGGGCCACGAATATCGTAGCTCACCCCATTTAATTTATTACTTTTTGTTATTTGTAGCATTTCACCCCCTCATTCATGCTCCCAGCATAGCTTACATCTAAGGCGAATTACTAGCGCTAATCTTGACCACATTTGCGTAAACACAACTCAGCACAACTGCTATCAGCAACTGCGCTAAGTTGAAAAAAATTAATCTAACTTGGGGTGTAAAAAACTGGCAGGAAATTAATGACAGAGCTGGCTAAAGCGTATGCAGACGGGGTTAAGCCGCTAGCCATTGTTGCAGTCTAGTTTTGGAGCCTGCAACTTGGTGTGCCAGCTTATCAAGGGCTTCTGTGGTGGCGGCTTCATCGCCCGAAGTAAGGCCATGTTCGATAGTCCGGGCCACCTCGCTCAAGCTTTTAGCGCCAAACTGTAGAGCATTGGACTTTAAGCTATGAGCATGACGAATTGCGGCTTCTTTGTCTTTGTTTAAATTCAGCATCAATTCTGATTCCAAGCGCTCAAACTCAGAGCAACAGAAAATCACGGTTTCCTCGAACTGCTCCCCAAGTAACATTTTCATGTTCTCAAGTGCTTCTTCATCAATTTCGATGTACATAACTGTCCTTATGGCTTTGCGCTACATTAATGCTAGTAAAGTCACCAGCAAGTGCAAAGTAATATGCTGGCATATATGATAATATGCAGCGAAATGAATAAAATTACCAGTGTTATGAAGCGTCCGGTTTGTCCATCTTGTGATTTTCCTGTTACGACTTGTGTCTGTAGTTACCTAAGCCAACCCCTTAATAACCACATTGAAGTGGTGATTTTGCAGCACCCCAGCGAAACCAAAGTAGCAAAAAACACCGCAAAATTACTGACGTTACAGTTACAGCACATTCAGCTAGTCGTCGGTGAAACCGCCGCAGATTTTAGCGCTGTGCAAAGCTACCTTGCTAACCGCAAGGCGGCGTTACTTTACCCCAATAAACACGCACAAACACTCGCTGCAGGCGCGGCTGAAAAGCTCGAGCTGGATACCATTATTATCTTGGATGGCACCTGGAAAAAAGCCACTCGGCTGTATCAAAGTAATCACTGGCTGCATGATTTACCCAGCTTTAGCTTCGCGACTCATGATCAAAGTCTCTACACCATTCGTAAATCTAAGCATGAGTTTAGTTTATCCACATTAGAGGCCTGTGCACGCTTTTTAGAGCTGGTCGAAGGCTGTGATGTCACCTCGTTATTGACGCTACAGCAAGGCATGGTGGAACAACAAATGAAATTTATGACACCCGATGTCCGTAGCCGCTATCAAAATAAATAATGAAGCTTCCGAGAATACAACGCGGCTTTAAACGCCATGGGCCAGACTACCGCTTTGGCGACCAAGTGGATTTTGCCGAAATAAAATACACTTTTGGTTTTAAAACCATGACCATAGGTCATTGGGTGAAGCCAGAAGAAAAACACATTTCTGCCAATTTAATTTATGATGCGCTGGCCGATTTGGCTCAAATACTGCAGCTGCCACCCACAACCATTGGCCTACGCAACACCCTAAACTTTGCCTTTGGCAGTGGCGGCCAGCCTGGTGTGCAAGCCCACTATTGTGCCAGCTCCAATACCTTAGCATTAGCAAAAAACGCCGGCGGTGGCGCTCTAGCCCATGAATGGTGGCACGCCTTTGATCACTATATTTGTCAGCACCTGATTACCAAACCCAGTCATGGCTTTGCTTCCGCGGCCTGGCTTAGAGCTAAACAGGTAAAGCCTCACGCACTAAATCGTTTGCTGGATAACTATTTTAGTAACACCTTTTTACAGCCCGATAGACAACGACCCAGTGACTTTTTTAGCGTGGCAAAAGTAGCCGATCAAGCCAATAAGCAAATTTACTACGCCATGCCCGAAGAGCTCAGCGCACGGATGTTTGAAGCGATCATTGCCTATCATGGCGATATTTCCAATGACTTTCTGGCCTCGGGAATTAAACACTCGGAGCTTGAACGCTTGGGGCTTTATCCCAGCCAAAAGCACTTGGCACGTTGTGCAGCCCCCTTGCTGGGGTACTTTAACGAACTAGGAAAGATTTTATATCATCAGAATCACTGACCTTGGTCAGCCAGCTAATATATTCATTAAAGGGCAATGGCCGCGAAATAAAATACCCTTGGGCGTAATCACAGCCATAGGCTTGTAAACGAATATAGCTATTAACGTCTTCCACCCCTTCAGCCACGACTTTAGAGCCAAGGTTATGGGCCATATCGCAAGTCGCCTTACAGATGGTCTGATTGCTTTTAGAGGTTTCAATATCCATGACAAAGCTTTTGTCTATTTTCAATTCATCGAAACCAAGCTTACTCAAATAAGCAAGCGAGGAATACCCGGTGCCAAAATCATCAATGGCCACCTTTACGCCAATGGAGCGATAGTCGTCCAACACCCCTTTTAGCTCAGCTTCTTTGCCTATGGTTACCGACTCGGTGATTTCTATCATGATTTGCGATGGCGCTAAGGATAACTCATTAATGAGGGTGATCAATTGCACTGAAAGCTCTCTGCGGTTTAAGTCACGACCGGAAATATTTATCGAAATAACGTGATCGGGCATCACTTGAGTGATCTGCGCTTGGTAATGCAAGGCCTGCTCTAACACCCATTCGGTTATTTCAAAAATCTGGCCTGAGGACTCAGCGATGGGAATAAACTCATCCGGAGGAATATACCCAAAATCAGGGTGCAGCCAGCGCAATAACGCCTCTGAACCAAAGACTTTGCCTGTCGTAAGGTTCACTTGTGGCTGAAAAAACAAACTAAATTGATTCTGCTCAATGGCCCCTTTTAAGTGCGAACTCAGTTGCAACTGACGCTCGGAAGACATTGAGTTTTCAACGTCAAATAAATGCCAGCGTTGACCATTTTGCGATTTGGTACTGAGAGCCTGCAGTGCTCGTTGCACTAATTTTTCAGTCGTTTTAGCATGCATAGGGTGATTGGCTACCCCAACTTCAAGGCTATCTACTATTTTGGTGTCTTTAAAACCCACTCCTTCTTCAAATACTGAACAAAGAATACAGACATATTGCTCGACCTGACTCACTTCAATCTTACCATCGAGGATAATGGCAAATACATCCTCTTCTAAGCGATAAATCTCTGTGTCGACCGGATTGGCGATCGCCGCGTTACCATAAGTATTGATTTGCTGAGAGACCTTTTTGAACAATTTGTTGATGTATTGATTGGCAAAGCTCAGGCCAAAGTTCAGTTTGATGGTAGGCAGTATCAGCGGTTTAAATAACAGTAAAGTATGCGCTTTATTTTTAAGCTCCAGCTCTTCCAGTGCCGTTAACAGGGCAAACTTATTGGGCAACTCAGTGTCTTTATCCACTCGAGTATATTTAATAAAGTTCCTGCGACTTTCACTGTCGTGCCAAACCACAAACCCTAACAATAACACCAAGTGCGATGACACCAATAGATGTGTCAAAGAAGTGGACAACAGCATGGTTCTGGTTAATTGTCCCACGGCAAAAAGCCCCATCAGAAGCAGAATTGGCATCCACACTACCCCACAAAACCACACTTCTTTGCGATTGCCTTGCTGTTGTTGCAACAACACAGCCATGGCAACGGCCAGCGCCACCAAAACCAATACCGCTTGCACTGCAAACGCGAGCTGACCGGCACTGAACACAATGACTGCGGCCACCAACAAGTAACCATAAGCCATGCTTTGCGTCATGGTGTTGATGGTGCCAGTTAATCGTCGTCGAACTAAAAAGTGATAGAAAAATAATAAACAACAACCCAGCGCCGCAGCCAATAAACTGCTGCTGTACTGCATAATCGCGAGACTGGTTTGATAGCTAAAGAAAACGTCTGTCAAGCCTTGATGAATAATATAAAACCCGCCTAATGACAAGATGTAGCCTGCAATCGAGAGTAGGCTTGCTCTTTTTGACAATAGCCCAGTGGCGAACATGTAAACGCTCAACAGCAATAACACCCCAGAAAACACCCCACTGGCAAACAGACGGTTGTCGACTTGACTATGATAGTTAGCGTAGGAAGTAAGCGAGATCTGCGACTGCGATCGATACGGAGAAGTGATCTTGATGTATACGTGTTGCAGTCGCTTCGGCTCGTGTACGATTAAGTGGGGTGAGAAGTGACGTAGCGATGTGGAGACGTGTTCGCCATCCAACGGGGATAAGCTTCCTGCGCTATCGCGGTGATAAAACGCAACCTGACCTAATAATGGCCGCTCCACAGTAAGGACAACGTCTTCGTTTAATCTGGTCTCATTGATGTTGGCTTTTAGCCAAACTGCTTGCGCTTTGGGCACGTAAAACTGGCTTTCAAGGGGCGCAAATTGTGCATTACTTAACTCCCCGTACGCAATAGCAAATGTCGCCACAGGGGTATTTATCTGTTGTGTTTTATTATCATCACTGGCAACACCTGGAAAGACCATGGCAAGTAAAGCACCAGCTAAAAAGACTGCTATTAGCGCCTGCCTTGCTACGCTCAGCCACATACCCTATCTCCTTGAGTATCGCACCTTACCACTAACACTAACAGGTTAATGGCATTCGCTATTATTTACCTAAAAAACAAACAAGCCCAAATCGGCTTGCTGTTTAAATAATACATTCTCAAGTATGGTTGCTATGTGAATAAAACACAACTCGCTGGCTGTTTCATGATGTAACAGGAGATTGGACAGGGTGTTCGCGGACAATAGAGAAAACTCGCCAACCTAGTCGTTGACGAGCATGGTGTTTAACTGTCGTCGCTAATTCGAGAAGCGATGGCGCCGCTTTGATCTTTGTATTTGGCGTCTTTGCGTTCGTTGTAAGGAAACTCAGCGACACTGGTCATGGTTTCAAAACTCATCGCACCAATTTTCATGTTTGGTCTCAGTGCCAATGGCAGCTTTCCAGAATTATAAAATTCCAACACGATATTGCCCGACCAACCTGGGTCGATACGATGCGCCGTGACATGCACCATTAGACCCAAACGAGCCAATGACGAACGACCATCCAACCACCCGACTAAATCGGCAGGTAAGGTGACTTTTTCATAGGTCATGGCTAACGCCAGTTCACCGGGATGAAGAAAAAAAGCTTGGCCTTCATCTAACACAATCTCATCACTCATGATGGATTCCATGGCGGCATTGATTTGCTCTTTCGGGCCACTTAAATCAACGTAGGGTGCTGCGTGGTCTTGAAACACGCGAAACTTATTACCTAGCCTAAGGTCCACCGTCACGCCAGAAATCATTTCTGGCTTTGGCGTCGGCTCTATTACGATTCGTTGCTGCTCTATTGCTTCTCGAATATGGGTATCCGATAATCTCATTGTTAATCTTCCGTCATCACAACCTCAACACCCGATGTTGAGTCTGATTGATAATATAACATACTGGCCACCAGTTGGGCACAATCGACATAATGATCCGCCACCTGATGGGCAGCATTTGCGTCCCCGGATTGCTGCGTGGCGATAATATTGTCACCCGACTCGGTGGCGTTGCGAATGCTGTCGTGTAAAGGCACTTCAGCCAACAATGGCGCGCCATAACGGCTCGCCAGTTCAGTACCTTGAGCGGCACCAAAAATATCATTGCGACCACCACAGTGGTGACAGTTGAAATAGCTCATATTTTCAATCAAACCTAAAATCGGCAACTGCACCTTTTCAAACATGGCAATGCCTTTTTGCGCATCGGCCAAGGCCAGAGTCTGAGGTGTTGTGACGATAACAGCACCACTGGCCGGCACTTTTTGAGTCATGGTTAATTGAATATCGCCAGTACCAGGGGGCATGTCGACAATCAGATAATCTAACTCGCCCCAATCGGTTTCATTTAATAGCTGTGTTAATGCCTGAGAAGCCATAGGGCCGCGCCACACGGTGGCATCTTCTGCTGCCACTAAAAAGCCGATTGACATCGCTTTAATGCCATGACGTTCAATCGGTAATAATGTTTTGTCATCTTTTGCTTGCGGTTTTGCATTACCCATGGCCATCAAGCTTGGCAAAGACGGGCCATAAATATCGGCATCCAACACCCCCACTTTGGCGCCTTGCGCAGATAAACCATATGCGAGGTTAATCGCAGACGTCGACTTACCCACGCCGCCCTTGCCCGAAGCCACCAAAATAATGTGCTTAATGGCTTTAAATTTAGGGCGTCCAACCACCACCACTTGAGTGTTTACTACCACTGGTTGGTCGAGTTTATTACTGAGAAACTCACTGAGCTGTTGCTCACAATTAAGTGCAAAAGGCAGGTTAATACTGACTGTCAGCGTGTCTTTATTGTCTGCAACCTTGACTATCCAATTACTATCGATCCCCACAGGCAAAACGGCACTGCGGTATCCCTTTAGAAGTTCTGCAACAACTTGTTTGCTGTTTTTTCCTTTAGCGAACCACTTTTCCAGTCCAAACATAAAAATTAAACTCCTAAGGATGATGAAAATAGCCTCGGAATTATGTAACATTCACTTCATTAAAACCAGTCAATTCGCGGTTCACGATATATTCGGTGGTGAGTTCTCATTTTTGTAGCCAGGCTTTTGCTGGTGATAAAGCTGGCCACTGACATTATCAATAAAACAACAAATCGCGCCAAATTCATGGAATCGTTATGACGAAGAGAAAAATTCTCATTACTAGTGCACTACCCTATGCCAATGGTCCTACTCACCTAGGCCATTTGCTGGAGTACATCCAGACCGATATTTGGGCCCGCTTTCAAAAGCTCCAAGGTCATGAAACTTACTATGTTTGCGCCGATGATGCCCATGGCACACCGATCATGCTCAACGCGCAAAAACAAGGTATCACGCCCGAGGAAATGGTGAAGCAGGTCAGTGTTGAACGCCAACGCGATTTTGCCGATTTCAATATTGAATTTGACAACTATCACAGTACCCATAGCGAAGAAAACCGCGAACTAAGCGAGCTTATCTACACTCGCCTTGATGATAAAGGGTACATTAAAAAGCGCACTATCTCGCAGTTATTTGACCCTGAAAAGCACATTTTCTTACCGGATCGCTTTGTCACTGGCACCTGCCCAACCTGTAAAGCCGAAGAACAAAACGGCGACAGCTGTGATGTCTGTGGCGCAACCTACAGCCCAACTGAGTTGATTGAGCCAAAATCAGTTATGTCTGGTGCTACCCCCATCTTAAAAGACTCAGAGCACTACTTCTTCGACTTGCCAGCATTTGAAGATATGTTGAAGTCTTGGTTGCGCTCTGGCAGCTTGCAATCAGAAATGGCTAACAAACTCGATGAATGGTTTGCCGACGGTTTGCAGCAATGGGACATTAGCCGTGATGCTCCCTACTTTGGTTTTGAGATCCCAGGCGCACCGGGGAAATATTTTTACGTTTGGCTAGATGCACCAATCGGCTACATGGCCAGCTTTAAAAACCTATGCGATAAGCAAGGTCTTAATTTTGAAGAGTTTTGGGCTGAAGGCTCTGATGCTGAGCTGTATCATTTTATTGGTAAAGACATCATTTATTTCCACAGCCTATTTTGGCCTGCAATGCTTGAAGGCGCGAACTTCCGTAAGCCAAACAATGTTTTTGCTCACGGCTTTGTTACCGTTAATGGCGCCAAAATGTCTAAATCTAAAGGCACCTTCGTTAAAGCACGCACGTATTTAGAACACTTAGACCCTGAGTATCTTCGTTATTACTACGCGGCGAAACTAAACAGTGGCGTGACCGATCTGGATCTCAACTTAGAAGATTTTGCACAACGAGTAAATTCTGACTTGGTTGGTAAGGTGGTGAATATTGCCAGTCGCTGTGCCGGCTTTATCACTAAGAAGTTTGACGGCAAGCTGAGCAGCACCATTATGGATGAGGCCCTGCTGAAAAGCTTTAGCGACGCCCAAAACACCATTGCTGAGCATTATGAAAATCGTGAATTCAGTCGTGCTGTGCGCGAGATCATGACTTTAGCTGACAAAGCAAACCAGTTTATCGACGCCGAGGCGCCATGGGTACTGGCTAAAAACGAAGACACCCTAGAGCGGGCGCACCAAGTTTGCTCATTAGGGCTCAACCTATTCCGTGTCTTGATGACTTACTTAAAACCCATTCTGCCTGGTATGGCCGCCAATGTTGAGGCGTTCCTGAATACTGAGCTGCAGTGGTCTACTCTTTCAAGCCCATTGGTTGATCATGACATCAATAAGTTTAAGGCACTGATGCAGCGCGTGGATATGGATAAAGTCAACACCATGATTGAATCCTCAAAAGAAAGCTTAGAGAAAAAAGTCGGTGGTCAATCAAGCCCAGCCAAAGACCCAGACAGTCCTTTAGTAAAAGAGCCCATCGCCGCTGAAATTGAATTTGATGACTTTGCTAAAGTTGACCTGCGCATTGCCAAAATCGCCAATGCAGAGCATGTTGATGGCGCCGATAAGTTGTTAAAGCTGACGTTAGACCTAGGTGGAGAAACACGCCAAGTGTTTGCGGGCATTAAGGCCGCGTATGCGCCTGAAGACTTGATTGGCAAACACACCGTGATGGTGGCCAACCTTAAACCGCGTAAAATGCGCTTTGGTTTATCTGAAGGCATGGTTTTAGCTGCAGGACCTGGTGGCAAAGAAATTTACATCTTAAACCCTGACGAAGGCTCAAAGCCGGGTATGCGGGTAATGTAAGAGTTTAAGTTGGATTGTGCAGCAATGCTGCTGCACAATCTGGCTTGCTTACTGTTTGACAATTTCACCGTTTTTCATCACAAAGCTGACCTTTTCCATTACCCTAATGTCGTTTAACGGATCACCCGAAACGGCAATAATATCGGCCAACTTACCCACCTCCAATGAACCTAGCTGCTGTTGTTGTTGCAGTAAGGTCGCGGCATTAATAGTGGCCGCTTGCAAGGCTTGTAATTCAGTCATACCAAACTGCACCATACGACTAAATTGTTTGCCATTGTCGCCATGAGGGTAAACACCGGCATCTGAGCCAAACACCATCTTCACGCCGGCCTCTAATGCCTTAGTAAAGCTAGCACGCTGGGTTTTACCCACGGTGCGCTCTTTGTCTAAGCTTTCTTGCAAAATCCCTGCTTTTTCGCCCTCGGCAAGAATGTATTCGGTGGTGTAAATGTCCATTGAGAAATAAGTGCCCTGCTGTTTTGCCAACTGAATCGCCTCGTCATCAACAAAGCTGACGTGCTCAACAGAATCCACACCGGCACGAATGGCCGCTTTAATGCCTTCGGTACCATGAGCATGGGCAGCCACGGTTATTCCCCTAAGGTTAGCTTCAGCGACCAGTGCCGTCATTTCTTCTTGAGAGTATTGCTGCGCCCCAACTTTAGTGCCTTTTGACAACACACCACCTGTGGCACAGAACTTAATAACATCGGCGCCATATTTAATGTTCTCGCGCACTTTCGCGCGTACCGCCCATGGGCCATCGGCAACCCCAGCCGCTTTTACTTGGTGTTCATGGGTCAACAGATTATTGTCGCAATGGCCGCCGGTGATCCCAAGCGAGGGTCCTGAAGCGTTGATCCGCGGCCCAGTTACATCGCCATCACGGATGGCGTCACGAAGAGCAAAATCGGCATAACCTGCTGCCCCTAAGTTGCGCACCGAAGTAAAGCCCGCTTGCAGTGTTCGCTGGGCGTTTCTCACGCCAGTAATGGCAGCTCGAGGAGCTGTGCGCTGCAGCCTTTTGTAGCCGTGCACTTGGGCATCTGAAGTAAGGTGGACATGCATATCATAAAGACCAGGCAATAAGGTTTTGCCTGGCAGATCGATCACCTTCGCCCCTTGAGGGTACGCCATGCGATTGGATTTCGTTAATGAGGTGATTTTGTTGTCAGTGACAATTAATG
This sequence comes from Pseudoalteromonas 'SMAR', assembly GCF_048515945.1. Classification (NCBI taxonomy): domain Bacteria; kingdom Pseudomonadati; phylum Pseudomonadota; class Gammaproteobacteria; order Alteromonadales; family Pseudoalteromonadaceae; genus Pseudoalteromonas; species Pseudoalteromonas 'SMAR'. Next base: position 41,477 of record NZ_JBLWMW010000018.1, on the reverse strand, counting down.
TCGCTGGCGAAATCACTTTGCCGCTGACCACATCGAGTGCCGCTTCAGCATTAATGACGTAACTTTCCGCCTGAGCGTAATGACAAAAACACAGAGCAATGGTTGTGAGTATTCGTTTGTTCATAACTTCTCCTTTTTTGCCAGTGTAGGAGCTAAACCATTCGCCAACAACTAATCACGACCAACTGAGGTAACACGCTGTCTATTTATCACACCATTGAGCCACAATAATGCAATGGCGGTGCAAGCGGCAATCACAGCAAATAACCCCCACATCAGCTTAGGCTGCGCCATCTCTTGCACCAATACTTTATAGCTCCAACCGGATAAAAATCCCGCAAACAAGAACCCCAGTGCCATGGAGACAAAATAATAGCCCATATACAGCGCCGTCTGAGACTTAGGTGCGATACTCGCGACAAACTCTTGGCTCTTTGGCGAAGCCAACATTTCCCCTAAAGCAATTAAAATAATCACGCTTACCACCAGTTGCCCGCTGATCCAACTGGCCCCCATTAGCAGCAATAAAAACGCCGCAACAATGACCACTAACCCAGATACTAAAACATAAAAAGGCTTAAACCTTTGACACAAAATGCTGACAAGGATTTGCGCCAACACAATCATGATAAAGTTTAAATTGATCAAATACTCTGGGTTAATTTGCCGATATTGCACCAGCCCATGAGCCATTTCATTGGCTTGCGCTAAGCTCAGCGACTCACCAAGTTGGTGTGTGTTGGTCAGGGAGCTGACCAGTAACTCAAGCTCGGTAATGGGCACATTGACTTTCAAATGCACCCACTGTAGGCGTAACGCTTCCAGGTTAAGCACTTCCTCAGCTTGGATCCGGGCAAACAGTGCGATGATTTCGTCTGCTAATGCAGCGACATTGACGTGAGCTAAAAACTCAGTTGCAGCAGGACCAAACCACCTTAACAGGTCTTGAGTGTCGGCATAATCGCGAATATATAACGGCAAGGTATAAAATAACTGATTATAAACGGTCCAAAAGCCAGCCAAAATCAACAAATACAACGCAAAGGTTGGATTACTCACCTGAGTTGGTTGTCGCCACCAGCTTGATGCGTTGAGTGCCGAAGCGCGCAGATAGTTATCCCAAAGCCAGTTTGTCAACAGCCACAGTGCAATCAAACTAAACGCCGAGGTATAACTGATAAACTCAACCCCAGCCGACATCAGCAGTGCCAACGAACAAAACAGTGTCAACGCTAAACGGCCATTACCTAAAACCGACTGCGCCGATTTAAAGGTGTCGCGTAACGACAGCTGGCTCTTTTGCGTATGGTCTTGGTAAAACAACAGGGTAATAAAATTCAGTAGGATCCATCCAGCTGACATCAAAAATACGGCATCCCAACTAATGGCACGCATGTAGCCTGCAACCAAAGGCCCAATAAAACCGCCAATGTTGACCATGGTGTAAAAAATACCAAAGCCTAAGGCACGATTACCATCGTGGGTGCTATGGCTTACCGTCCCCACAACCACGGGCTTAAAACAGGCAGCACCAAATGCCACGGCACTTAACGCGGCAAAAAAGCTCCAAAAACTTTGTGCTTGACCCAATAAGTAATAGCCTGGAGCCATAATAATAAATGCCCATAAGAACATTTTTTTGTAACCCACGCGATCACCAACGGCACCGGTGAACACCGGCAATAAGTAAAGAAAAAACGGGATGATCCCTTGCACCGCTCCTCGCTCTATGTCGCTAAAGCCAATGCCGCCTTGTGACTTAGGTGTGGTCATGTAAATCGATGACACCGCAAAAAAGCCATACCAGGCGAGGCGCTCGAAAATTTCCATGATATTGGCAATATAAAAAGTGCGGCCGAAGGCAAATTTACCTTGCCTTAGCATGGCCATGTCAGTGTTTACCGCTGTGCCATTTTGTTGATTATTCATAATGACATTCCATTATTTTATTGTTAGATTATATTGCATACAATATACATAAATTAAAGATAAGAGCAAAACATAATGTCTTTTCAACCTCTTCTTCACCTTTTGGGGCTTGCCTCAGCGTACCCTAAACAAAGGCTACGCCTGCTGTGCCGCCTGTTTTCAGTCGTTACTGCTATATTTTTAAGTGGCTGTGGGATCACCGCAACCAAGCCTTCGAGTATTCCAAGTCCTTTGCAAATGCGAGCCGATGTTCAAGTCAGTGGTCGCGTAAGCACACTGAACCACATCGATATACAGCATCTTGGTAAACGGATCCCCGCCACTTTCAGCGATGGCAAAATTCATAACTCGAGAGGTTATGACTGGTGGATAAGTAAACACTTCGCGCTAAAAAGTGATTTACCCGAGCGCAAGGTCAGGCTTTACTTAGAGCTGCTGGAGATGTCTTACCCCCATTATGTTGAGTTGTTTGGCAAGGCACCTGCAGGGATTGATAAAAAACGTATTGCGGTTGTTTATGGTAGCTCTCGAGAGCGCACTCGCGAAGCCATGCTCGACGACGGTTTTACTCGCGGTGTGCATCAACATGCCGGAGGAGAAACCATGTTTTACAACCGTGCCGGCTATAATTTTCCTAGCCATCGCCACCATCATCAAAGATATATCGTGATCCACGAAACCATGCATGCCTTTCATATGGCCTTATCGGGTCATTCAACGTGGGCGCCAAACTGGATCACTGAAGGCATGGCCGATGCCATTGCCAGCCATGTCTATTATCCCAACACCAACCAGCTGGCTGTTATGGTGTTTGACCGCGCTCCAATGAACTACCTACTCTCAGGCTTATATCAATACCACCAAGCCGGACAACCCACTTTTGAGGAAATTAATGACGACCCCGCGCTTAAGCGTGGTCTCAACTTTCTCATTATTCATTTCTTGCTGACAGATCCACAGCGTTACCACTACTTTAAACGCTTTATTAGCGAGCTTATGGTTGCAAATCCGCACTCAGAAGCGACCCTACCTACAGCAAATGCCTTGTTAAAGTCGACCTTTCCCAATTGGCAGCAGCTTGAAATTGATTTTGCTGACTTTGTTAACACCGCCAAACCCAGCTTTTATATTGTTAATGGCCCGTGGGAGCAAAGTGGCAACGCCTATTGGCTACGCAATAGCAGCAGCAACAAACTACAACGACTTGATATTGAGCCAAGCTTCGGTGAAGTAAACCATGCTGTTATGGACTTCCCTGCACCACCTTACAATAAACTGATTATCAACCAAGACAAGCAAGGCATTGCCGCCCTAATACAATTTCAAAGTGAGCAACTCCATCGTGGTGACATAGGCATGGCATTGCAGCTGCAACAACACAGCACTAGCGATGAAGTAAAGCTTGGTAAACTGGAAGCCCAAGCCGCTGACTTTAGCCAAGATAATTTGCTGCAGTTTGTGATTGTTGATGGCGTTAAATTAGAAGTCAGCAGTAATCTTAACCTTTTTCCCACCCAAGTGATGGCATTGCAACCAGAGCTGCTCAAAGAAATAAAACAGACTCTGCAACTGGGCATTAACTTACACCAAAGCAACGAGGGTCTCGCCATTACCTTAACCAGTGAACATCATCAGCAACAGGCACGGTTTGATCACCCAACTCTGGCACTCGATGAGCTAAACCTGTCTCAGATAAGTTTATTAGGGCGCAATAATAATCACAGCATTACCCCATACTTTGCCGCTCACCGCTCGAGCGCTGCAAAAACTCATACAGCGAACCCTTGGTTATTTGCCCATGCTCCACTACTAAACCAGCTGTTTTCAACCTGTGTTTCTTTTGCGTCTGAACTGCCACAGTGTCAATCACAGCTTAGTGATTGGTTTAATAAACTGAGCTACAACCGCATCAATAATAATGACGTCAACAGCATGACTACTACCCTTAAACGTTGGCGCACTCATCTGGGTGATAAGGCATTGTTAGCACTCAGTGGAATAGATGTTCGGACATACTTTCATCAGGGACGCCATTATCTTTACCTTAATAACCCCAGTCGTCACACCGCCACTGTGACACTTTCCAGTGTGTCTGAGGCGCTACAACTGGCTAGTGGCGAACATAGAATAGAACTTCCTGACGCCGCAGCACACAATTTGGCCATCAGCTGGTTGGGTCTAAATCATCGCACCGAGCTTGATACTCAAGCGCCGCCATTTGATGGGGTAAATATGGCCATTAACATTGGCGAAACCATCACCTTCGAACTGTCGGGTCCCTACTCTGGCGACTCTTCGGGCCATGTAACCGTCAACTTTATTGCTTATCAAGACTTCAGCAACAAACAGCCATTGTGGCAAAAAGCTGTCAGCTTTTCGCCCTACCAACAGCTCAAGTTTGCTGTTGCAGCACCAGCCAAAGCAAAGTCTGGCCTGATTGAAGTGATTGCCGAAGTTAATGTTGATGGTGAACCCATCAGACTGGTGGAGCGCCGTAATTGGTAACAATGGCACTAAGGATGTTAAGCGGCGGTGAGTCGCCGCTCATGACTGCGCCTTTGACAAGGCTTGCAAACACCGTAACGCTTGCTCAGCATGGTTTTCGGGAACAAAAATATGATCGTGATAAAAGCCTGCGATGACATTGGCACTGATGTTCTCAGCGGTTAATGCGCGAGCAAACGCGGCGGTTAAGCCCACGGCCAGCAAGCTCGAGTGTACTTCTAAGGTGATCTTGTGCATGACACAACTGTATTCCAGCTGGTGTTTATCGGCACATGCTTTTGTCACCACCAGAGTCAAGCCTTCCTTTTCAACCATGGTGGCGATGGGCTCATAGTCGAGACAGGCACTCAGGGGTTTATCTAAGGTGCAAAAAACCACCGGAGTGCACTCTAAACGTGGTGAGATATCTTGCAATAAACAGGCTAAATCGGTTTCACCGCTCATTATTTACTCCCGTGGTTGTGAGATCTCTTGATGGCTCAAAAGCATCGTAGCGAGGTAATACCGCATCGAGGTCATCCCAGTTGGCTTTTGATGACACAAAGTTATGCGACAGTGGTCGCTCTGCAATATCTGAATCTAAAATGCCTAAACGCAGCCTTAGCCGTGCCGGATCGCTTGCGTTGGCGCTGTAGATGGGACTGGCACAGTGCTTACAAAAATAGCGAGTGCGACCGGGCTTAAATTGAAACGAGCCCAGTGACTCTAATCCCGAGACGATAGTGAAGTCGGCCGTTTGCACAAAGCCGTTGGTGGCATACGCCGTCCCTGATGATTTCCGGCATAAGGAACAATGACAATGAATAATGTCACTGATAGGGCCGGTGATTTCAACTTTTACAGTGTTACATAAACAGCTCGCTTGATAGGTCATCATACTCCTTATTTGTTTTGCGCTATCCACTTATCTAGCTGATTAGCAAAATTTTGTTTATCTGCTTGTGACAATGGCGGCGGACCTTGAGTTTGTACGCCTGAGGCACGCATGGTGTCCATAAAGTCTCGAATATTCAGCCGCGACTTTATATTTTCTTTGCTTAGCAATTCACCGCGGGGGTTGAGCGCCGTGCAGTGTTTATCAATCACTTCATCGGCCAAAGGAATATCTGCGGTGATCACCAAATCACCGGCTCCTACGCGTTTGACAATTTCGTTGTCGGCTATATCAAAGCCTTTTGGCACTTGCAGCTTTTGAATAAATGGAGATGGCGGAGTTTTTAAGTACTGATTAGCCACCAAGGTAACGGTGACGGATGCTCGTACCGCGGCACGAAAAAGCATTTCTTTTATCACCACCGGACAGGCATCGGCGTCGACCCAAATTTGTTTTGTCATAGTCTTTCTTTACTGTATTTCTTATGGCTAAGATACTGGAATTCTCATCCTACTTCACCCTTTATGTGGCATTGCTGGAAATCTTCACAACAATGTAAACTTAAGCTCGCACGTTAACGGACACTGAGCACGAAGTTCAGATGCCAATCATAAAGATGCGAGCCCTGTTTGCAGCCCTCACTTCACCTGCAATAAGCCTTTGTTACTCATCAATAAAACAAACCCCTTTGGCATACAGTACCCCAAAGCCTGAGATCACCACCTGCTGCGCTGTTACTTCACAAAACAACTCCCCTCCCCGTGTCGAAGCTTGCCATGCACGAAGCTTGTTGCGCCCTAGCTGCTTTGCCCAATATGGCGCTAATGCGGCGTGAATGGAGCCGGTAACCGGGTCCTCATCGCTGCCATTGGCAGGCCAAAAATAGCGGGAAACAAAGTCATATTCCTGTCCCGGTGCCGTAATGACGACATCATAGGGTGCCAACTGCTTAAGGTCATCACTGCGATACTGACATTGTCGTACACTGTGCTCATCCGCTAAGACGACAACGTAGGCTTGGCGATTTTTCAATACCTTCAACGGTGTTTGATCTAAGCCAGACACTAACGCTGCAGGCGGGTCAACGGGAGTTGGGGCGAGATTAGGAAATTGCATGGCAATACGGCCATCTGATTGCTGCTCTACTCGAAGTGTGCCTACGGCTTTGGTTTCAAAGGTCAGCGTACCTTGGTTATTTTTGCAGTTGAATAATACGTAAGCGCTGGCCAAGGTTGCATGACCGCAAAAGTCAATTTCGCACAGCGGTGAAAACCAACGAATATGGTAGCGATTTTTCCCATCAGGTTTGATAAATGCGGTTTCCGATAAGTTGTTTTCGGCTGCAATATTTTGCAATATCGCATCATCCGGCCAATGCAAAAATTCGACCACAGCGGCACTGTTACCAGCAAAACGCTTGCGTGTAAAAGCATCCACCACGTAGTAGGCTATTTCCATCTACTTTCCTCCTTTTAGAAACGGCTAAAGTCACGGTATAATGCTTTGTAATCTAACGCAAATGTATTTGGTTATACGCAGTTACCTGATCCCTTTCAGCCGCTAACTCGTAAACAATTTATCAATAAAACAGTCGAGGCTTATATGTTCACTGAAGTGTTCCTTTCTCTTTTATGTTTGTATTCATTGGCACTTTTTATCACCAGCTTGCTAATGATCCTAACCACACCAAAAAATGACAAGGATAAACACAAGCAAACCGTAACCGAATACACCATGTTTGCCATTGCCTCCGTTGCGGTGTTCCTCGTCGCCTTCTTTATGCGTTAGTCAACCAGCCGAGCCGCTCTAACTGGCTCGGCATGTTCAATTCAACTGTAAGACAGTGTCGTTTTTATTCAATTTTTACTGAGTAAAGCCAGGTTGTGCCCACAATTACAGGATACGTTTTCAACCTGGCGTATACCGCTATTTAAGTGCTAGCCAACATCCTTTGCTGCAACCTGAACTGCTAAAAAAGGTGACCAAGCAAATGCAGGTGCAACCATCTTTGGCAAACCTAGAACAACTGTTAACGCCCTACATGAACTTTACCTCCCCGCCAGCAGCAATGACTCAGAGCCAACGCTTTATTCAGCGCATTACCGCTATGGAGCTGCTGCCATTAGCCTATCAACATACGCCATTAAGCCAACGCCAATTAGAAAGACAGGTCAAAAAGCAATGCGGCCTGACGCCAAAGTGCTTAGCGCGTATTTATCGCATACGTAAGGTGAAAACCATACTTAAGCAACACCCCCACGCTTCCCTCGCAGACGTTGCACTGGCTTGTCACTTTTCCGATCAAGCCCACTTACAGCGCGAGCTTAAGGCACTATTAGGTATAACGCCAAAACGCTACACCGGCCTTATTACCAGTCAGGCTAAGGTGTTGCAATGCACTATTTCTGTTTGTCATCAAGATGACAAGTGTTAAGCAAGGTGGTTTGTAAAAAATCATGCACTTGAACTTGCACCGCTTTATTAAAGCTGTAATGCCCAGCTTCTAATGCTAGGTGCTGAAATGGCTGCGCAAAACCGCTCTGCTGTAAATGTTGTTCAATGTTTTGTGCCATTTGATAAGAGGGCCACACCTCATCCTGTTTTGCCGAGACCAGCATCACCGGACCATTGGTTTTCTCCACCGCGATTCGAGCTTCGGCGATATCATCCGCTGATGCCACTGCAAGCGCCCTTGTAAAGGCTGGTGTAAATTCACCGGTAAAATTGCCCTTTTGCATTTGCCAAGACAGCAAAGGAGCATTGACATAATCCAAGGCTTGGTTATCAAGTACCCAGCTTGCACGAGAGGTTACAGTCTTTACGGCATTCCAACTAACGTGTGTAGGCATAATGGCGACCACATGATTAATGGTTTCAAAATGAGCGCCTAACAACAGTGCCAGCTCAGCCCCTTTAGAAAACCCAACCACAGCAACGCACTGAGGATTCACTCTGGGATCTTCCGTGAGCGTCTTAATGCGCTCAGCAATCGAATTCAGCGACAACTCGGCCGCACTGGCGGGAGTTCCGCGAGAGCCATAGTAAGCCAGCGCCGCTACCTGAGTGCCTATATGATTAAAACCATCTAAAAACGGCTGCCAATGCGGCTCGGCCAAGGTATTGCCCCCTTCACTTCCACCTAGCACAACCACCAGTGGACGCGGCTGGTCACCTTCAATAAATTGCTGTTTAACATCCGGCACATTTGGCTTTGAACAAGCCGCAAGGGCCCCTACCATCACTACTGGCATTAGTTTCTTTGTCATTTTTATTACCTTTTGATTATTAGAGATTGAGTCGCTGTTTAAGCAATCTCGCCCCGTTACGACTGGTGATCACTTGGATCTGACATTGCTTAAATTTCAGCAGATAGCCGCCACTGGGCCAACGCTGTAAATCAGTTATCGCCGCTTGATTCACCAAGGTGTCACGATGCACCCGCAAAAAAGGCGAAGGTAGTTTTGTTTGCAACGCATCCAATGAGCCTTGCAATGGGTATCGCTGATTGTTGCAATAGGCAATGGCTTGACCATACTCAAGCTTAACTACTTCGATGTCCGCAACATTTATAAAGGCGGTTTTACCTGCTAATTTACTCGGTAAGCTCTCTGACGTGGTGCCTGCTTGGGGGCGTTGCGCGCGAGACAAAGCCAGTGCTAAGCGCTCATCCGTGTACGGCTTTAATAAGTAATCCACCGCACCTAAAGTGAAGGCATCGACGGCAAACTCACTGTAAGCGGTGGTAAAAATCACTTTCACTTGGGATTGCATCCGGTGTAACGCTTGAACTAACTCAATGCCATTTATTCCTGGCAAATTAATGTCAATTAAAACAATATCCACAGCACGCTGTGGTATGGCCTGCAATAACGTCTCACCATCACCACAACAGTAACTTAGCTGGTACTGGGGTAAGCCAGCGAGCTGCTGCTTTAGTTTTTCTAAAGCGGGGAGTTCATCTTCAACAATGGCCAGCTTAATCATTTACCACCTCCACAGGAAGCATGAAACTGACCTCTGCACCACCATCGGGGCGGTTGCCTATGGCCAAGTTCGCTGCGGCTTCAAGCTGAAGCCGTGAACGCGTAATTGAAAGACCATAACCTGAACGACCAACCTCAGCTAACGCCTTGTCACTAAAGCCAATACCATTATCCATCACAGTAAACTGCGCATGTTGCTTTTGCTGTTGCACAGACACGGTGACATGCAAAGGTTTGTGCTTAGCATGTTTAATGGCGTTTTCCACAATTGGCTGCAGCATCATCGGGGGAAGCATTAAATTTAGTAACCTTTCGTCAATATCAAAAGTAACCACCAAGTCTTTGCCAAAGCGACATTGCTCTATTTCACACCACTGATTTAATGCCACCAGCTCATCGGCCAAAGTCACTTGGGTCTGAGCCTTGGCAGCGGTTGTTGAATACTGCATTGAATAGCGCAATACCGCCGCCAAGTTATGAACTAATTTTTGGGTCGTGCTTGGCGAAGTGTCAGCAAATGCGGCAATGGTATTGAGGCTATTAAACATAAAGTGGGGATTAAGCTGGCTGTGTAACAACTTAATTTCGGCCAGTTGGCGCTGCTGTTTTTCTTGTTTAAGACTTTGCTGCGACAGGTAAAACGTTACTATCAGATAAATACCACTTGACCAAGGTAAGGCAATACCTAGGGCTGCAAATAAACCCAGCTCCTCGGTGCCGAGTAAGTGGCTGCGAAGCTGCCCCCAGCACCAGCAACCTATCACCATGGCAATATAAAAGGTGAGCAACTGCAACAACCACAAGCGCAGTTTGAGCCTAACGATTGTCACATAGGCAGTGATCATTGGCAGCCAATACAGTAACACTACCGCTGCCAGCGCCGCGGCAAATAAATTCGCCGATATAACCATGCCGCGCTGTAGCCAATCTGTGGCACTAATCGCAAGGCTGACCATGCCAACCAGCAGTAAAATAGTCAGTTGCTCTGTTCGATGTAAACGCAATTCCATAATATTTACAAGTTGTTACCCATAGCCTGAATAGTACAGCTGGCAGCTAAAAGATCATCTAATTATGCGCTTAATGGTCAATTTTACTGTCTCAATGGTCATCTTAAAAATCTATCTAGGGCTTGGCTTTCAATTCCTAAGCATTGCGCAAACAAAAAAGCCAGTTACCTATAACAGTAACTGGCTTTTCGGTGTGTAGCGTTTAGCTATTACTTGATTTTACGGCGTCTTAGCGCTGCAAAAGGAGCTGCAAGCAAGGCTAACCAAGCCAGTGAACCAGATGAATCAGACGAGCTATTATCCGGCTCAGGTGAAACGTCTGGAGTCGGTTGTGGATCAGCAATGGTGTCATTAACCGTAACCGTAACCATGGTTGGCTCTGACGTTAAACCCGAAGCTTCACGAACCGTGTAAGTAAAGCTGTCTTCACCAGCAAAACCAGTATTCGGTGTATAGTCAATAGTACCATCTTCCTTAACAGTCAGTTCACCATTTGCTGGTGCATCAACCACTTTCACTGTTGAAGCTTGTAAACTGCCTTCAACACGCACGCCTTTGTTTGCAATGAAGGCTTCCGTTGAGGTTTCAGAGGTTACTTTAGCATTAAAGCTAAAGCGTGATTCACCTAAGTCATTGGCGAGCACTGCAATGTTAACGGTTTCTTCTTCATCCGTGGTGACGACATCTGCAGCTGTATAATGGCTCTTATTATTTGCCACCACTTGGTAATCGATATTTACCTTACCACCAGCAACTTGGTTAATCACATAGCCTTTTGCAAGACCAAGCCCTTGTGGCGCCGTAATGGTGTCTCCTAAAGTACCATCAACACTTTCTACACCTGCTGTGTAACTGGCAGGCAGTGCTGGCACATCGATGTAATTAAAGCGGATCTCATCAGTTCCTTCCTTAATCACCACTTGGAAAGTGTACTCCGTGCCATCGCCGCCCCAAAGCTGTGCTTTATGCCACTCAACGATGTGATATGTATTATCATCGGCATCGCTTAGTGCCCCGATGTATAGCTCACCGCCACCGGTACCACCAACCAAATCAAAGTCAGCCCAAAGTGGTGCAATTACACCATTAGGTGCTTGCATATCTGGCATCGCTTGTGGTGCGTAAGAGCCATTGGTATCGACATCAGCGCCTACGGCAATAAAGCCATTATCTGATACAGTGAATGCAGAATACTCTTTACCAGCAAACTTAAACGGTGCATTCACAGTAAAGGATACTTCATCACAGGTGTCCGTACACTTCACTGCTGGGATATCAAACTGAGTCAGTGACAAATCCCCCAAGAAGTCATCTTCTGTAAGAGTTAATGAACTCTGTGCCACTGACCCTTTCCAGAGGATAGTATTGTTGGCTTTATCAACACTAAGCTCACCACTACCAGCTGTAGCTGTGTCAACTACAGGCGCGCCTTTCAGTAACTGTGCCCCTTCACCCAGTTGAATCGCGACTTCAAACTCGTCAGCAAACGCCATGTTATCAAATTCAACCGACATACGTGCTGGTGTGTAAGAGTTAAGCGTATCGGCATCAACATTGGCATTCAATACTGTTGCATCAGAGCTATCCTTATCGTAAATAGCGTACGGAAGGTGCGCTACTTTACCTGAACTATGGGTCCACACCACGTGACCAAAGTTCCAGCCTTTATTAACATTGAAGGTGGTGTCAATATCTAGGTTAAAGGTTGCTGATTCGGTTTCAGAGCCATGCGCACCTAAAGTTAGTGTTGCTGGAGATAATGATACTTCTGCACCATCCATATCAGTAACAACAGTGCCCGTCCACTCACCTTCTTCGTCAAGCATGTTAGTGGCAACGTTTTCAAAGCTGCACACCGTTAAGCAACTAGGATCGGCATATGAGCCTTTGCTGAAAGTTAAACTCGCCGCTAGTGCACTTGGAATATCAAGTCGACCAGCACCGACATCAAATGCATCCGCCTTGGTAACTAGGTCTTCTTTGTGAAGGCCTGACATCTTTGAGGTACTCATTAATGCCGTCTTGATTTGCACTGCACTCCAGTCTGGGTGATGTTGCTTCATAAGTGCTGCAGCACCTGCCACATGTGGGCTCGCCATACTAGTACCAGTAATCGCATTAAACGTTAAACCATTTCCTTCATCTGGTGAAAAAGCAGAAAGAATGGCTGTACCTGGAGCGGCAATATCAGGCTTTAAGAAGCTCGGCTCACCGTTAGGTCCACGAGAGCTAGATTGATTAACTGCATCGGTGTACTTCTCCAATACCGTGCGTTTAATGCTTGGGTCTAAAGTAGCAACTAAGGCATCTTCAGCCTCTTCCAGAAGCGCGAGTATAGCTTGGCCATCTTCAAGGCTAACTGAAGATGCTGGGATAGTGGCGCCATCCATGCTCATGCCCATTGCGCCACCAGCACCATTATTATGAATAATAATTGCTTCAGCACCAGCTGCCGCCGCTTTATCTGCTTTTTGCTCAAAAGAGCATTCACCGCGAGAAACAAATGCTACAGAATCAGCGAAGCTAACCCCTTCACTGTAGTCGAAACACCCCTCTTTGTTCTCTGGGTCAACATGATGCGCAGCAACTAAAGGGAGTTGCATAGTACTTTCTAGTAAGCCGTTGCTGCCCTCTGTACTGATAAATGATTGGCCTGCCACTTCAATAGTTTGTGAGAAAAAACGACCAGTTTGAGTATTAGCAACGGTCAGTCCCGACTCGATACAACCTGGACAACCTATGGTTTGAGGGCCATTACCATCATTACCTGCAGCAGTTACCACCACAACACCAGCTTCTTCAGCTGCTTTGAACAACTCACCATAGGCACTGGAAGCCGGGTTTGCACCAGCTCCACCACCCCAAGAATTGTTGATGACATCAGCGCCATCAGCAATGGCCGCTTCTAATGCTGACATTAATGCCGAAGTAGTACCACTAGCGCGGCCATCCGCTTTATGCCATAGCGCTTTATAAGCCAATAGTTGTGCGGCAGGTGCCACACCTGAAAGCTCAACATCATTGCCTTGATAGGTGATCTCAATAGGATTACCCACGGCGGTACCGGCTACGTGAGTACCGTGTGCATCGAAGCCCAGTGGCGACATGTACTCATCTGGGTGTACACCACTTGGTAGTGGGTAGAACTCACGAGCGACGATGAGTTTGTTATTACAAAAATCCTCATCCCCGGCATCGGCACGACAGTAGTCAGGATTTTGTTCAAGATGCGCCAGCTGCTCCTCAGTAAATTCCGGCGCCGACAGTCCGATATCCGAGAACATCGGGTTTTCAGGACGAATACCAGAGTCAATAATCGCCACTTTTACGCCTTTACCAGCCTCTGATTGGCCACCAGATTTCTGCCATGCTTCTACGCCTTTAACGATGTCAATCGAGGCATCCATCACTGCGTGAAATTCTGTATCTAGGAATACTTTTTTAACACCTGGTAATTTAGCTAAGGTTTCAAGCTGTCCACTTTGCCCCTCAACTACAATACCATTAAATAAGGCACTAAATGACGTTCGAACCTGAGTACCTGTGGCTGCAGCAGCACTTGAAGCTAGCTGTTTTTGTTTTTGTTTCAGATAAGCACCGTATTGAATTGCAGGCTCAGAACGCAAATTAAGCTTGCTTTCGCCCGTGGCAGCTGCTGATGTTGCTTCATACCCTGGCACACCACCACTGTAGGTTGCCAATGGCTCATCTTCAAGCTGGATAATGTAACGGGTTTTGGATTCAATTTGTTTTTGTTGCGAGTAGCTGGCTTTGGATAAGAGTTCTGACTGAACCGCTTTTTCAAACGTTGGTGCAGCCACTGCGGCTTGAGATACTACAGCAAGGCCAACGGCAGCTGCTACAGTAGACATTCTTATTGTTTTAGACATGTTTTCCCCTGGGGCATATTAACTATTGCTTGTTGCTATTTCCGTTACGGAAACAGAACCGTCAATATAATGTAATAATTCCCAAGCAAGCAACACAGTAAATACATAAAATGGAAACAGCCTTAACAACCACCGACAATTATAAGCCTAAACCACTGTAATAAAAGGACATTCCCTTTGTGAAAGAACGTAAACAACTGACTACTTTATGTCCGAGAGAATGGCAGCTAGCACAATAAATACGCAAATAAGAGACTTGCCAATAGGTTAACTTTTGCCATCAGCGTTAATTAACACAATAAGTTTGTTAACCTTATTACTTCATTGCCATACTGAAGCCGTAAAGATTAGGTATTGTCTACTGGCTCACTGGCGGTATTGCACACCTGCGAAACAGGAAGCGTAATAGTAAAGCAAGTACCTACCCCCATCTCGCTCGCAACACTAATGTCGCCACCAATTTCACGGATAATATCGTAGCTAATTGATAAGCCAAGGCCCGTGCCTTGACCCACGGGTTTGGAAGTGAAAAAGGGATCAAAAATTTTATTAATCACTTTATCATCGATACCAACGCCATTATCGGCCACGTTAATAACCACCTCTTCACCGACTAACTGGGTGGATATCTTAAGTTCCCCTTCCTCAAACATTGCTTGCGCTGCGTTAACAAACAGATTGGTGAACACTTGTATTAGTTTGCCAGTATTGGCTTCCACGGCGGGTAACTCAGTTAAATCGGTTATCACACGAACATGGTATTTAAGCTCATTTTCCACTAGGTTCAAGGTGATTTTAATGCAATTGTTAATATCACAGGCTTGCCGTTCATCCACATCGGCACGGGAAAATTGCTTTAAGTCTTTGACAATCGCGGTCACCCGCTGTAGTCCTATCACCGACTCTTGTAACAGCTCAGACGTATCTTGGTTGATATAGGTGAAATCTTTTTCTTTTAGCAAGGTGTGCAGTGCCTGCTGATAGTCGCTCGCGGGAATTTGCTGTTGCGCTTGTTGAGTTAACGCCATGTACTCTTGATGATAATGCTGCATCACCTCAAGATTACTCATAACAAAACCCAGTGGGTTGTTAATCTCATGGGCAACACCAGCAGCCAATTGCCCCACAGACGCCATTTTTTCGGCGTTGACAAGCTGTTTTTGCGCCGCTGCAAGGGCTTGGTTTCGCTGTTCAAGTTCGAGGTTTTGCTGCTGTAACTCAGCGGTTCTTTGCGCAACTAAGCGTTCTAGGTTAGCATTTAATGACTTCAGTTCCGCCTCATATTCAGCACGCCGCTGGTGCTCTTCCGACAGTGTTTGCGAAAGCTCATCAAAGGCATTTGATAACTCTTCCAGTTCATCTTGACTACGTATTGCAGACCAAGAGAAATCGAACTTCCCAGCATTAATATTATTCGTAATGCGATGAGCTTGGGCTTTTAATCGGTATAAATTTTGGGTTAAATAAACGCCTAATACGTAGGAAAACACGGCAACAAAAAACATCTCAATTAAGGCAATTGAAATTGTCCAACGTTTTAATTTCGCCAGTAAGGAGTTAATTGCACCGATATCAATCCCAATTTGCACACTGCCGAATTGAGTGGTGCCTTCAGAAATTTCGCCTTTGACATCAAATACACCGTCGCTAACCGTTTCGACTAAGTTATCCTCATTAAATTGGCGCTGCAGGTAGAGTTGCTCCCCTGCAAAAGACATGATTTGTTTATCTGTGTTGAGGACTTTTACGTATAAAATATCAGGGTTTTGCAATAACTCTTGAGTAAATGAGTCTAGGGTAGCTAAATCAAAGGATAACAAAGCATCTTTGGTGGCACTGGCGAATAATTGCGTGGTGGTGGTCGCCCGCTTATTCATGGCATCGTTGGCCGATTCCATCATAAAATCAATCACCACAAAAATCAGTACCGTCAACAACACAGCCTCAATCACAGCGGTGCCTATCATGGTTTTAATTCTTAATGAAACTTTAGCCATCGATGTTAAGCTCCATACATACTAGTGCTTGATACCAATGAGCGTGTCAATGCCTAAGGATTTAACGTCTGACCAGTCTTCATTCGTTGCTGGGCTAATACCGTTAAAGTTAACCGCTTGCAGTAGTGCTTTGCCCTGCTCAGAGTCATTTAAAGACAATAGCGCGGCAAGTAAACGCGCTTTGGTACTCTCGGGTACGGTGCTTTTCGCAGCAAAAGCGTGTGGTGTGAAGCCTTTGCTGGTCCACAGTACCCGCAACTTATCACGAACTGCCGCGTCGGTATTGTTGAACGTCCGCATCACGCCGCCACCTGCCGCCGCGAATCCTTTGGCGACATTTAAATAGACCGAATCATGAGATGAAACATACCTTGGTTGAAAAGCAACACCTCTGGCACTGAGCTCAGTTCGAGTCAAGATGCTCGCAGCAAAGGCCGCCGGCGCTGGAAACGCAATAACATTATCTTGTAGTTGCTCTAATTGTGTAATGCGTGCGTCTTTTGCCACCACAATGATGCCTTTGATACGCTTGTCTTTTTGTTTTGCTATCGCTTGATAACCAGCATGCTCGTTAAAGACCACAAAATGATATGGATTCATATAAGCGATATCGTATTCACCGGCCAACACTCTTGACTCGAAGGTAGGTATATCTTTGGCCGTTTTAAACACATAGTGATCGCCAGTATGGGCATTAATATAGTCAATAATGGGTTGCCAATTTCTTGCTAATTTCGCTGCAGATTGCTGTGGCACAAAGGCAAAACTCAATTCGGCTGCCGTTGTAAAGAAACTAGCCAGAGCGCACATGAGTAGTAGTAGCTTTTGCATAACTGCCTTCCAAACCTATGGATTTATACCAATTCGCTTAATTAATTGGTCTTATTACTTTTTTACTACTTCAATCCTAGACAGGATTATTGCTATTGCAAAGGTTTATACGAATAAAGAAAGGATTTCGACTGCCGCATTATGCATTAAGGGTGACTAGCTTAACGCCGTCAAAGTACCAGCCTTTTGCTGGTACTTTGTCACCCTTGAGATATTAAGGGGAATATTAATATTTAGAGGAATTAAGTTTGCTCAATGCGCGGATTGAAACACGTTCAAATGCTTGACCAAACTGCAGTCCTAACTTTTCTGCCACCCCTTGTTTGGCTTTATATTTCACTTTGTAGAGCTGATGTTCTTGGTTTAATGAAAGTAACAAGTCATCGCTGGTCGATACTTCATCCACTAAGTTAAGCGACATGGCTTGAGTACCAAACCAGTGCTCACCAGTTGCTACTTGCTCTATAGCGACTTGGCTGCGATTATCAGCAACAAACTGCTTAAACAAACCATGGGTTTGCTCTATTTCTTCCTTAAACTTTTCTCTGCCTTTATCGGTGTTTTCACCAAATAACGTCAGTGTGCGCTTGTATTCACCGGCGGTGACCATTTCAAAATCAACGTTGTTCTTTTTCAACAAGCGATTAAAGTTAGGAATTTGTGCTATCACACCGATGGAGCCAATGATCGCAAACGGCGCAGCAATAATTTTATCTGCCACACAGGCCATCATATATCCGCCACTGGCAGCGACTTTATCAACACAAACGGTAAGTGGGATCCCCGCTTGCTTAACTCGAGCTAATTGCGACGCACCAAGGCCATAACCATGAACAACACCACCGCCACTTTCGAGTGCAACTACCACTTGATCTTTGTCTTTATCCGCAATGGTTAAAATGGCATTAATTTCTTCTCTAAGGCTGCTGACTTCATGGGCATCCATGCTGCCATTAAACTCAATAAAAAAGACATTTTGCTGTGAATCCTTTTCTTTGCCTTTTTCTTTGTCTACTTTTTGTTGTTCTTTGTTCAGCAGCTTCAAGGCTTTTTTATCCAGAGTTTGTTCCAGAAAGGTTTGTTTTGACAAGTTCAATGATTCGCTTAAGTCCGTGACCTCAATCTCACCTTTCTTCGACTTCGGTTTTTGGCTGGCGCCAACAATTAAGACAATCACAGCGGCGATGCCAAATACAATGGTGACTGTTTTGGCCAAAAATAGCCCATATTCAAACAAAAATGCCAAGTCGTTCTCCTCACTTTGGTCAAGACATAAAAAAGGCCGCTATTCGCGGCCCTTTATGTTGTCGAAATTTAACTTAGTTTGCAACTACGTCTGGGTTTGAAATGGGCAATAACAACCCTTTTGATTTCAAGAAGGTTGCAACTTGTTTTTGCATTTCCATTGACGCTGCTGCGTGTCCGGCTGCAGTGCCACCTGCTTCCGCTTGGAAGCCTGTAGTTAAAATAGAACTGTGGTGGCCTTGTGAAAACTTAACCACATAGCTGCTTGGCGCTTGCGTCATTTGAGTTTCACTAGCTGGTTGTAAGCCCATCACTGCCGCCAAAGGTAAGCTTCCCGATAAGGCGCTACGCTCAGTGGTTGGTGGGATCACTAAGTCAGGTGCGTTGCCGTCAACACCACCAGTTACCACACTCATGTAAACAGGCGTTTGCTGGGCACGAACCATAGGTGCATAGTTAAGAGGATCGGCACTGCCTAGAGTGGTTTGCGAAGCAAATGCAAACTGATTAACCGTGGCATCAATTGCCGCCAGTGATGCCGTGTCTCCAGCCGTCTCTAGGCTTGCTTCAAAGCTTGTGAATGCGCAAGGTAAGTATTTGCTTGGATCGGCAGCCACCGCACCACAATCCGCTACAGCACCTTCTTGCAAGTAGGCGTTGAATGCGTTGGAAATAAGGTTTCCTGCTGCACTCAGTACCGAGCCCTGAACAAACGGACCAAACGACTTAGATTCAATTAAGAAGTTAGCAATACCAGAGCCACCACTAGCAAGTGCCGCTGACTCTACTTTAAAGAGTGGGTCAAGCTGCGGATCCAGCGGTGCATTAGCCATGGATAGGAAACTTGGGCCAACAATCGAACCCAGTGAGTGACCAATAAAGCTCACCGATTGGGTATTAAAGTTAACTTGACCACCCGAGGCTTGGTTAATGAAATTTAGCCCTAAGCGTAAGCCCAATAAATCGGCTGCTGACTGTTTAAGATTATCACGCGCAACCAGCAGTGAAGTGAGGTTCATGTAAGACAGTACACTGCCGTCTGTTGCATTAAAATCATCCGTGCCATCACCGTCAACGTCAATGCCACGAGCCCCATGCATTGGGTGGTCGATTGCCACGGTAGCGAAACCTGCTTGAGTCAAAGACAGCGTTAATCCTAACATGTCCTCTTTTTCACTGGTGATACCGTGTTGCATGATCACTACAGGCCAACCTCCTTCAGGGCGCGCAGATTCATCTGCTGGCATAGTGACTTGCACCGGCACATTGGCAAGCCACTGCTGTTTCGGGAACGGGTTGTATTTAGTAATAAAGCGCTTATCGTCAACACCAATGCTTCTAAAGCCATCCACCGGTAGTTGCGAACATGCTTGGTCATCGCCTTCGGCAACTGGCGGCAGCTGACCACCTTGAGCTACGTAACCGGCTAAGGTCACTGGGCTGTCGCAAAGCGCTTGCCAATAAGTATCGGCTAGAGCTGAAATATCTTTGTTTTGTGGTTTAGCTAAGTACTGCGGTAATTGGATTTGCCCTTGCAACAGGCGCACACTGCGAAATGCGGGTAATATAGCATCAGGCACCTGCCCGGAAAGTGCATCGGCCACAGTAATGGCTGGCTGTTGTGGCACTGTAAGTACTGGGTTTTGCTGGGTTGCAGCAGATTGCGCCAACAGCGCTTTAGCACCGGTGAGGCCAGCGCCCGTTGACTGTGTGGTCATCGCCGCGCTGTAAATTATTTCTTCTTTGGACACCGAACCAAAAGCAG
Source organism: Pseudoalteromonas 'SMAR' (assembly GCF_048515945.1). NCBI lineage: Bacteria > Pseudomonadati > Pseudomonadota > Gammaproteobacteria > Alteromonadales > Pseudoalteromonadaceae > Pseudoalteromonas > Pseudoalteromonas 'SMAR'. The sequence continues at coordinate 21,448 of NZ_JBLWMW010000018.1, read as the reverse complement.
CCACCGCCGTTTCATAGCTGCCAATCACCGCCTGTAATGACTTTTGAGTATTCGTTACTAACGACTCAGATTGGCGCAGTAAGGTATAAGTAGACGACGCTTCAACGCTTTGTCCGCTTGAATCTTTTAAGCCATTGGTCAATACCGTAATGTAAGTGGTGTCCGGCTTAAGTGGTTTAATCAGCACGACAACAATGCCATTACCAGCACCGTTTGCCATGGCAACAAAGTCACCTTCAGGACCAAACTCAAGCTCTGCCACTGGCTTACAAGCAATGCCTGACGGAATACCGGCACAGTCTGCATCGGTTTGTAACGGACCGCCCATTTCTACTTCAAATATTCTAACGGAGCCTGGTGTCATCACACTTTGCGGGTCAATACTGAGACCATTTGGCGTAGTGAAGTCAATCGCGTATGGCATTTGCGTAGACCAACCGTCTAATGCACCAAGTACAATGCCCGGATCGGCATAACTTGCTCTGGTTACCAACGGATTACCATCACCGTCAGTTTCTCCTAAGCGTTCATCAGGTAGATTTAAGGTGCCATCTTGGGTGCCGGATAGTAAGATATCATTGGGTACAGAGATCACCCCAGCTGATGGGTCAAACTTAACCGACATGGTTGGGGTAACAGGAGTTGATTCGTTCTTTACGTCTTCTAACGTTTCACCGCCTCCACAGCCAGCTAGCGCCGCTGATACTGCGAGTGAGAGTAGCATTTTTTTCATTTTATAGGCTCCGACATAATCTTATTATTATTGTGATAATTCTCGTTAAATCTATGTAATTGCATTTTTAATAAGACATTAGACCAGTTAAACTTAACTCAAACTTTGTTATTTCGCCAGCCATATTTACAATAAATTCGCTAACTTGCCATAGCGTTGTGATAAAATAGTCAAAAATATTAATCGGAGTCCAGAATGCAGACTTATCAAGCGCCCGAAAACGCTCTTGCAAATAAAACCATTTTAATTACCGGCGCCGGTGATGGTATCGGCCGTGTTGCCGCATTGACCTACGCCAAATATGGTGCGACGGTTATCTTACTCGGTAAAACCACCAGCAAACTCGAGGCCGTGTACGATGAAATAGTTGCTGCCGGTTATCCGCAGCCTGCCATAGTGCCAATGGATTTACGTGGCGCCACTAAACAACACTACCGTGATTTAGCCGCTACGGTTGAGCAGCAGTTTGGTAAACTTGATGGGCTGTTAAACAACGCTTCTATTCTTGGCTCGCTGGGTCCTTTAGAGCACTTTTGCTCATCCACCTTTGAAAACATCATGAAGGTGAATGTCACCGCACAGGCCATGATCACCAAAGCGTTATTTCCAGTGATGAGAAAAGCGCCACACGCGTCTATTATTTTCACCTCTTCCGGCGTTGGCCGCAAAGGCCGTGAGTTTTGGGGCGCGTATGCAATTTCGAAGTTTGCTACTGAAGGCATGATGCAAACCTGGGCTGAAGAAGTGGGCAAAACCAATATCCGTATTAACTGTATTAATCCTGGGGCTACTCGTACTAGCATGCGTGCTTCGGCTTTCCCAGGTGAAGATAAAGAAAAGTTGAAAACGCCTGAACAATTAATGCCGACGTATTTGTATTTAATGTCGGATGACTCCATTGCCGTTAACGGTGAGTCGTTAGACGCGCAAACCTACTAAGCTTGCAGGCAAAAAAAACGTCAGCTTGATGCTGACGTTTTTTTATGCCTCAAAATGGTATTACTTACGCTTTGGCGTTTTTACCCTTTGATTGTGTTTTTTCACTGCCTTGCGGATTTTATTGATTTTCGCCCGCTTATCTTTGCGTTTTTCAGGCATGACTGACAACTTAGTTTGGGTCTCAGGACGCAATGACACTGACTTTCTTAAATAGTTTACGTCTTCCAGTTTCAGCTCTTCCCAGCCCCCTTGAGGTAGACGCTTACTAAGCTCTAACTTGCCATAGCGAATTCGAATAAGGCGCGATACTTCCACTTCTTGCGACTGCCATAAACGCCTTACTTCACGGTTACGACCTTCAGTCAGTGTCACGTTAAACCATTTGTTTAAGCCCTCACCGCCCATGGGTTTAATTTTTAGGAACTTTGCAGGTCCATCATCTAATTCAACCCCCTTGGTTAGGGTGCGTAAAGTTTGGTTGGTCACCTCACCAAATACTCGCGCCGAGTATTCGCGTTCAACTTCATATTTAGGGTGCATTAAGCGGTTCGCCAGTTCACCATCGTTGGTAAACAATAGCAAGCCAGAGGTGTTAATATCTAGGCGGCCAATGGCAATCCAACGATCGCCTTCTAATTTTGGTAAGCGATCAAATACTGTTCTTCTGCCCTGTGGGTCTTTGCGTGTACAAAGCTCCCCTTCTGGCTTGTGATACATCAGCACACGACAAATACGCTCTTGCTGTTGCTCAATCTTAACAATGTGGCCATCAACACGGATCACCGACGTTTCTTCAACTCGGTCGCCTAACTTGGCCACTTTACCATCAACACTGACGCGATTGGACTCAATGTACTTTTCCATTTCACGTCTTGAGCCAACTCCAGCTCGTGCTAATACTTTTTGTAACTTTTCACTCATTCAGATGGTTCTCTCACAGAAGGATCATTTAATAACTGGTCAATTTTTTCATTATGTTGCTCAGGTAAGTTTGGCAACTCCCCCAGCCCCGTCAATGAAAAATAATCTAAAAATTGTTTTGTTGTTGCATACAATGCTGGTTTTCCCGGTACCTCTTTGTGCCCCACTACTTTTATCCACTCGCGCTCGGTAAGACTTTTGATAATATTTGAACTGACGGTTACTCCCCGCACTTGCTCAATTTCGCCCCGAGTGATCGGTTGACGATAGGCTATTAAGGCCAGTGTTTCCAAAGTGGCACGCGAGTATTTCGGTGCTTTTTCATGCCATAACTTACTCAGCCAAGGACTCAAACTAGGACACGCCTGAAAGCGATACCCAGTGCCCACTTCAACCAAGCGTACCCCGCGAGTTTGATAGTGATTCATTAAACGTCCTAGCGCAGCATCAATTCGCTGTGCGGATGCGCTTATATCGGCAAGTACGGTGTCTTTTAGGCGTTTTTTTGATAATGGCTTGTCGGCAACAAAAATAGCAGCTTCAATAAGCTCTTCTAATTGCTCATCGCTCACTCTTCTTTTCATCGGCACACATTGACTATGCAAAACATAAGGGGCGATTGTATCAGAGCCCCCCGCTATTCCCTAACCTTTTAAATGCAGGTAAAGCGCGGCGCCTGCTTGTTTGCTTTCAATTTCACCGTGAATGCAATCAATCAGTTGCTCTTTAATAAGCTCGAGCATGGCAATAAAGGTCACCACTACACCACTGCGGCCTTCTTCTAGGGTAAATAATTGTGCAAATTGCACCGGCTTACCGGCCTGTTTTAATGTTTGCAAAATCGTGGTCATGCGTTCGCGCGTAGATAAGGCTTCTGCGCTAATGTGGTGATGCTCAAACGTTTTTGCCCGAGCCATCACTTCAGATAACGCCACCACCAGCTCTTTCAGTTCCAGCTCAGGAGGCGTTTCAGAGGTATCCAGGCGCTCGTCCACTAAGGCATGGGCAACAAAAATATCCCGCTCTACACGAGGTAGCTCGTCGAGGCGCTCCGCGGCTTTTTTGAATTGCTCATACTCTTGTAATCTTCTGACCAGCTCGGCGCGAGGGTCTTCTTCTTCCTCAAGCTCTTCGTGCTTAGGCAGTAACATTCTGGACTTTATCTGCGCAAGCAGTGCCGCCATCACTAAATACTCACCAGCCAACTCCAACTGCATGTCTTTCATTAGCTCGACATACTTAACGTATTGCTGGGTTATGCTGAAAATGGGCAGCTCTAAAATATCCAGCTTATGGCGCTTAATTAAATACAAAAGAAGATCTAGTGGGCCTTCAAAGGTATCGAGAATAACCTCTAAGGCTTCAGGCGGAATATAAAGATCCTCCGGCTTTTCAATCATGGCCTCGCCATGCAGAAAAGCCAACGGAAGCTTCTGTTGCGCCGCATCACTCATGGTTTTTTGTCACAGCGTCAGTTATTCAAATGGCGTGATATCACCACATCCGCGACGCAGTACCTGTGGCTCATCTTCAGATAGGTCCACCACTGTGGTGGCTTGTTCCATTAAAATACCACCATGAATGATGAGGTCGACCAGTTTGTCTAGGCGCATACGAATGTCGTCAGGATCCGCTTCGGTGAATTGCTCATCGGGTAAGATCAGTGAACACGACATCATAGGCTCGGCCAATGCTTCTAGCAAAGCGCAAGTAATGGGGTTGTCAGTCACCCGGATGCCAATGGTTTTTTTCTTCTCATTCAGCAACCGCTTTGGTACTTCTTTGGTGCCTTTGAAAATAAACGTGTACGGTCCTGGGGTATTATTTTTAATCATCCTGAACATTTGGTTATCGACTCGAGCATAGGTCGAAAGCTCAGAAAGATCGCGGCACAATAAAGTGAAGTTATGGTGTTTTTCAATGCCACGGATCCGCTCGATGCGCTCTTTCGCTTGTTTATTGCCAAGTGCACAGCCAATGGCATAGCCGGAGTCCGTTGGCAACACCACCACGCCTCCTTGTTCAATAATGTCGGCCGCTTGGCGAATTAATCGCGGTTGCGGGTTATCTGGATGAATATGGAAAAATTGACTCATAAAACTACTCCTCTGTGCCTCCCCAATGGCGCCATACCCCTTGACAATCTTTGGGTAAATACAGGTTGCGACCGAGGTCGACCCATGGCATTGGAAAGTGAAAATCAGACCCTTGACTTGCGAGTAACTCGAACTCTTGACTTAAGCGTCCTAAAAACTGCCGTTCCGTTGGTGGCTGCTGTGGCTGTGCCACTTCCATTGCCTCACCACCCACTGCTTTAAAATGGCTCAGTAACTTTCTCAGCCATTTGTTTGACATCTTGTACCTTGCTGGGTGCGCCAACACCGCCACTCCCCCAGCCGCCTGTATTGCGCCTACCGCAGTGGCAATATCGCACCAATTACTTGGGGTATAGCCTGTTTTTCCGCGAGCTAAAAACTTCTTAAACACCCCTTGAATGTTTTTTGCAACGCCACGCTCGACTAACACTTGGGCAAAGTGAGCGCGGGTGATCTGTGCGCTCTTGGCTAATGCTTGCGCATCTTGATAAACATTGTCATAGCCATTTTTGGCTAACCGCGCACCAATCTCTTGAGCTCTGAGCTCCCTTTTTTGCTGTTGCTCGAGCAATAAAGACTGCAACACAGGGTGCTCGGGATCGAAATTTAAGCCGACAATGTGGATCTCAAAACTTTCCCATTTGGTTGATATTTCAACGCCATTTATAAGCTCTAACGCTAGGTCATTATTACCAATATAGTCACGCGCAGGGGCAATAGCCGCAATGGTATCGTGATCAGTAATTGCTAATATATCAACACCTTTTTCCGTTGCTCGCTGCAACAGTTCAGCGACGTCTAAGCGGCCATCGGAAAAAGTAGTATGGCAATGAAGGTCATATTTAATCAAAATTTATTAACTATCTCTCTGAATTGTAGGCAATTTGATTATACCACAAGTTATTAGTTACGACCTTAGGTTATTTTCTGATATTTGCTCTTGACAGTGTCCCCCAGAGTGCGGTTTACTGTATCCACTTTAGATTCAACAACGAAATTTTCACAAATGAATAAACAACAGCAAACAACAAACATTTGGTGGTGGCACTCGAGTTAAGCGGGTGTGATTCGTTGTATCTACGATTTCTAAACCCGCGCTATGCCGCGGTTTTTTTATATTTAAATTTAGAGGTTTTTATGCGCAATACTGTTTCTCTTCATATTTCTTGGTGGTGGCTGCCCTAGCGGGACGGTATTGTTGTGCTTGAACAATAGCCCCCGCGAAGCTGTGCTTTTCGGGGGCTTTTTATTTGCTAAAAAGATTGAGGAATGAGGTTTGATTTTTAGTCATATAACGACCACACCAGGTGAGGTCACCAGCATCAGACAGCGGCGTGATTACATTGCCAGCCCACTGTCATTGTATGCTGGCTTAGACAAGCCCAATTCACTGCTGCTTGAATCAGCAGAGATTGAGTCCAAAGACAACGTAAAAAGCATTGTCTTGGTCGACAGTGCCATTCGTTTTGAATGCAATGGTGATGAGGTAGTGGCTACAGCGTTATCGAATAATGGTGCGCAATTGCTACCTTATCTTGGCCAAAAAGTGCAAAACTGTGATGCACAATTACAAGGTACAACACTGTTATTAAGGTATAACTCAGCGGCCGCAGACATTGATGAGTACAGCAAGCTAAAAGCCGACAACGCCTTTAGCGCCCTGAGAACGTGCATCAATGAAATACAAAGTAACTCAGACACGCCTTTTGCGGTTTTTCTTGGCGGTGTGTTCGCCTACGACATGGTGGCAAACTTTGAAACCCTACCAGAAGTGCCAGACGGCGATAATGACTGCCCTGACTATGTGTTTTACCTTGCTGAAACCTTAGTCGTTATCGATCACCAAGCGCAAACCACCGAGCTCATTGGTAATGTTTTTAATGGGCCAGATGTCCATGCCAATTGCTTTGAAGTAGGCAAACAACTCGAGGCCCTTAATCAGCAATGCGACAGCGTGCGTCCTTTTCGATTTGAGCGCAATCATGGCCAGGCGGAGGTAAAGGTAAACATCAGTGACGCCCAGTATTGCCAACAGGTCGAACAGCTGAAAGAAAACATTATCAACGGCGATATTTTTCAAGTTGTGCCATCTCGAACGTTTTCCTTGCCCTGCCCCGACTCACTGGCAGCGTATCAACAACTCAAGCAACAAAATCCCAGTCCGTATATGTTTTATATGCGTGATGAGCGTTTTGTGTTGTTTGGAGCATCACCTGAGTCGGCACTAAAGTACTGTGAGCAGAGCAACCAAGTTGAGGTATATCCCATTGCTGGCACTCGGCCACGGGGTAAATTCAGCGATGGCCAAATTAATCCTGACTTGGATAGCCGTATTGAATTAGAACTGCGCAACGATCAAAAAGAACGAGCCGAACACCTGATGCTGGTTGATTTAGCCCGCAATGACGTGGCTCGCATTAGCGTGGCAGGCACGCGCCATGCCAAAGAGCTATTGAAAGTAGACCGTTACTCGCAAGTAATGCATTTGGTCTCCCGTGTGGTAGGCCAGTTAAAACCCGACCTTGATGCCCTGCACGCTTACCAAGCTTGCATGAACATGGGCACCCTAGTCGGCGCACCGAAAGTTAAGGCGGCCGAATTAGTCAGAGCCACTGAGCAACAACGCCGTGGCAGTTATGGTGGCGCAGTAGGCTACTTAATGGGCAATGGTGCCATGGATAGCTGTATCGTTATTCGCTCAGCGTTTGTTAAAAACAATATTGCTTACGTTCAAGCCGGCGCGGGTGTGGTGTTTGATTCCGAGCCCCAAAGTGAAGCCGATGAAACTCGGGCCAAAGCCATGGCAGTGATCAAAGCCGTGCAATCAACTTTTGTGGAGTACTGCGATGACTAAAGTCTATTTTCTCGATAATTTTGACTCCTTTAGCTACAACTTGGTGGACGAACTGACCATGCTCGGGCTAGAACTGATGGTGTATCGTAATAACATTCCAGCACACACTATTTTCGACAAAATGTGCGCAGAAACCGTTCCCGTTATCTTAGTGTTATCGCCAGGTCCAGGTTCTCCGAGTGATGCCGGTTGCTTACTGGAGCTCATTGAATTGTGTAAAGGGCGCTTTCCAATGCTGGGCATTTGCTTAGGGCAACAGGCTCTGACCCAGAGTTATGGTGGTGAAGTGGGCCGTGCAGGCGAGACCGTTCACGGCAAATCCTCGCTGATTGAGGTGGATGAACACCCTGTTTTTGCAGGGCTTGGTAAGCAGTTCCCAGTGGCGCGATACCATTCTTTAATGGCCACGAAAGTGCCCAACTCACTGCAAGTGATAGCCCGTTATAAAAACATTCCAATGGCGGTTTATCAGGGCCGCGACCGCATCATTGGCTACCAATTTCATCCAGAATCCATTCTTACCCCCAGCGGTGCTCAGCTGTTAAAGCAAAGCATTGCCTATTTGAGCGCATAGGAGACCAACATGGAACCGTTACAATTACTGCTGCAACAACAACACCTCAGCTTTAGCCAAGCGCATTCCCTGTTCTTACACATCATGCGTGGGCAACTTAGTGAGATTGAGTTAACCGCCGCCTTAATGGCGCTGAAGTTCAAAGGCGAAACTGCCGCTGAAATTGCAGGTGCAGCCCAAGCAATGCGCGATAATGCCAACGCCTTCGATACACAACAGCTTGAAGTTGCAGACAGCTGTGGTACCGGTGGCGACGGCAGCAATACCATTAATGTCAGTACCACAGCGGCCATTGTTGCCAGCGCCTGTGGCATTAATATGGTTAAACATGGTAACCGCAGCGTTAGCAGCAAGTCTGGCTCTGCCGATTTACTCAAGGCCTTAGGAGTTAATATTGATATGACGCCTGAGCAGGCGCAGCACTGTTTAACCGCAACCGGGTTCACGTTCTTATTTGCCCCTCATTATCACAGCGGCGTAAAGCATGCGATGCCAGTGCGCACAGCACTAAAAACCCGCACTATTTTTAATATTTTGGGGCCACTGGCTAACCCCGCGCAACCGCAAGTGCAACTGCTGGGGGTGTATGACCCCTCATTGTTGCTGCCAATGGCTGAAACGTTACAACAGCTTGGCACAGCACGGGCCATGGTAGTGCACGGCAGTGGCACAGACGAAATAGCCCTGCATGGCGATACCTTGGTCGCCGAGGTCAACCACGGTGAAATTAAACAATACACCCTCTCTGCCAGTGACTTTGGACTAGAAAACTATTCACTTGCCGCCATTGCCGGGGATACGCCACAATACAATGCCAAAGCCAGTTTAGCGATTTTAAATGGTGAAGGCAGCGCTGCACACAATGCAGCGATTATCGCCAATGTCGCGGCATTGCTGGTATTAAGTGACAAGGCCTCAGACTTTAAGCAAGCCAGTGAGATGGTGCAAGAGGTATTAATGACAAAACAAGCCATGGCAACATTGGCAAACATCGTAGAGGTAAGTAATGGCTAATGTGTTAGAAAAAATCGTTGCCGATAAGGCCGCAGAGCTTGAAATTAGAAAAGCGGCGCAACCTTTAGCAAGCTTTATTGATAAGGTGGAGCCCAGTGACCGCCATTTTATTGCCGCGCTGGCGAAGCCCGGAACGCAATTTATTTTAGAGTGTAAAAAGGCATCGCCATCAAAAGGCTTGATCCGATCTCACTTTGATCTTGATGAAATCGCTTCGGTGTATCGCCAATACGCCACTTGCATTAGCGTGCTCACCGATGAGAAGTATTTCCAAGGCAGTTTTGACTACCTTAGCACCGTGCGTCAGCAAGTTGAGCAGCCAGTTATATGCAAAGACTTTTTTATCGATGAATATCAAGTGTATCTGGCTCGCCTGCACGGTGGTGACGCCATTTTATTAATGCTCTCTGTTCTCACTGACGAGCAATATCAGCGTTTAGCGAAAGTCGCAAATGGCTTGAATATGGGTATTCTAACCGAGGTGAGTAACGAAGAAGAAGTCGCTCGAGCCCTCGCCTTAGGTGCTGAGCTTATCGGTATCAATAACCGCAATTTACGTGATTTGTCCACCGACTTGGCTACCACAGAGCGACTGCGCAAACTGATCCCTGCAGACAAAGTGGTGATTTCAGAGTCAGGTATTTACAGCCACAGCGATGTCAAACGCTTAGCCCCTTTATGTGATGGCTTTTTAGTCGGCAGCTCACTGATGGCAGAGCAAGACTTAACTCTTGCCTGTCGCCGCTTAATTTTAGGTGAGAATAAAGTGTGTGGTTTGACTCGCAGTCAAGATGCCGAGGCCGCCTATGAGTCTGGTGCCGTGTACGGTGGGCTGATCTTTTACCCCAAGTCCCCCCGTTATGTAGATATTGACTGTGCCAAAGGTGTTATTGAAGGGGCGCCGCTGAACTATGTTGGAGTATTTGTAAACGCGCCCATAGAGCAAGTCTCAGAATACGCCCAGCAATTAAAGTTGGCCGCGGTTCAGCTCCATGGCAATGAAGACGAACAATACATTGCTGAACTTAGAAAGCGACTGCCGCTGACCTGTCAGATCTGGAAGGCACAAGGCGTTGCTGCAGTGCTACCAAAAGCCATGGCGGGAGTGGATAAGCATTTATACGACACCCAAACCGCAGCTGGCTCAGGGGGGACTGGCCAAGTATTTGATTGGTCTTTACTGCAACAAACAAGCACACAGTATATTTTAGCCGGGGGATTAACTCCCGATAATCTTCAACGCGCGGCGGCCTTAGGTGCGGATGGCTTGGATTTAAACTCTGGTGTTGAGCAAGCACCAGGTAAAAAATGCGCAGAAAAAATCGCACAAGCATTTTCACAAATTAGAAAGTATTGAGGTGGACATGAGTAATTCAGCTTATTTTGGTGACTTTGGTGGCATGTATGTGCCCGAGTTGCTAGTACCTGCGCTGAAGCAGTTAGAACACGAATTTGAACAAGCACAGCAAGACCCTAGTTTCCATCAAGAGTTTCATCAGCTGTTGAATGAGTTTGCCGGGCGTCCGACACCGCTCACCAAAACCCGTAACCTGATAAAAAACCCTAAGGTGTCGTTGTATTTAAAGCGCGAAGACCTACTCCATGGCGGTGCCCACAAAACCAACCAAGTATTAGGGCAAGCACTGCTCACCAAACGCATGGGTAAAACCGAGGTGATCGCCGAAACCGGTGCTGGTCAACACGGTGTAGCCACGGCTATTGCTTGCTCATTATTAGGCTTAAAATGTCGCGTTTACATGGGTGCCAAAGACGTTGAACGGCAACAGCCAAACGTCTTTCGCATGCGCCTAATGGGCGCTGAGGTGATCCCAGTCACGGCGGGCTCAGGTACGTTAAAAGATGCGGTAAATGAAGCGCTACGTGATTGGTCAGCTAACTATAAAACGGCGCATTACTTATTGGGCACAGCGGCAGGACCGCACCCCTTCCCGACCATAGTACGTGAATACCATAAGATGATAGGCGAAGAGGCCAAAGAGCAAGTATTAAAAGCTGAGGGACGCTTACCCGACGCGGTAATTGCCTGTGTCGGTGGTGGCTCCAATGCCATTGGTATGTTCGCGGACTTTATTGACGATGACAGTGTCAAGTTAATAGGCGTTGAGCCTGCAGGTAAGGGCCTAGATACTAAAGCGCACGGGGCAACCTTGTGTAAGGGCTCAAAAGGCATTTTACACGGTGCCTATACTTATATTATGCAAACCGCCGATGGCCAAATCGAAGAATCGCATTCTGTATCAGCGGGTCTCGACTACCCTGCAGTAGGCCCACAACATGCGTATTTACATGAAACCGGCCGTGCTCAATATGTTGGTATTACCGATGATGAAGCGCTGGAAGCCTTCCAAACGCTTTCCAAGCATGAAGGCATTATTCCAGCATTGGAATCAAGCCACGCACTGGCCTATGCCATTAAGTATGCCGAACAACAAACTGAAGAAACCATTATTGTGGTGAATTTAAGTGGTCGTGGCGATAAAGACTTAGCCCACGTTCACCAAGTATTAGCAGAGCGAGGAGCGCTATGAAACGTTACGATGCCATGTTTGCACAGCTAAAAGAAAAAGACCAAGGCGCATTCGTCCCTTTCGTTACCATTGGCGACCCTGGTAAGGCGCAAAGTGTTGAAGTCATCAAGTCGTTAATTGATGGCGGTGCGGATGCCCTTGAGCTTGGCATTCCCTTCTCCGACCCCATTGCCGATGGCCCAGTAATTCAAGCAGCCAACAACCGCGCTTTGGCAGCAGGGGTTAACACTCAAGATTGTTTGGAGATAATCGCCGAAATCCGTCGCTATAATAGCGATATTCCCATTGGCTTATTACTGTATTCAAACCTGATTTTTGCCCGTGGCATTGAAACCTTTTATCAACAGGCAAAAGCCGCTGGGGTTGACTCAATTCTGGTAGCCGATGTACCACTTCATGAATCTAAAGTGTTCCGCCAAACCGCCATGGAGCACGATGTTGCCCCTATTTTCATCGCCACACCCAATGCCAGCGATGATACCTTACGCGAATGTGCGACTCGCGGCCGCGGCTACACCTACCTACTATCGCGAGCCGGCGTCACTGGCACCGACACTGCTGCGCAAATGCCCGCCAATGAAATAGTAACTAAGTTAGTAGAGTATCACGCAGCGCCAGCATTGCTTGGCTTTGGTATTTCTCAGCCCGAGCATGTCAAAGCGGCAATTCAATCTGGTGCCGCAGGTGCCATCAGCGGCTCCGCCGTGGTTAAGATCATTGAGCAACACTTAGATGAGCCAAAGACCATGCTGTTTGAGCTAAAGACCTTTGTCGAGCGCATGAAAGCAGCAACCCAAGTCTAAACGACCAAAAGGCCAGTTTTCTGGCCTTTTTATTATGCTTGTATTGCCTCTTTCAGGGCTTTGGCGGGTTTAAATAGAATCTTATTTTGCCCCTCAATAGTTATTTCTTCACCGGTTTGCGGATTACGGCCTAATTTCGGCGGATGGTAACTCAACATGAAGGTGCCAAAGCCATTAAATTGCATCTGATCCCCTTCGGACAGGCGTTTTTTTGTGGTATGCAAAATGGCATCCAGTGCAGCTTGGCAGTCTTTCTTGGTCAGTCCGCTGACGTTGGCCATCTTGGCTACTAATTCTTTTTTATTCATACCCTACCTCTAATACCAAATTTCGAGCGCTGCAGGCTAGGTGTTTCGGGCCTGAAAGTCAATCTTGATGTTTTAAGTTCACACTGCTAAAGCCACAATGTGCAATTGTGTTGCATATCCTTGTCATCTCAAGCTGCTATAGTGATGGTTAGCCGGTTTTGCAACAGACTCAAAGGGGTACTCCAATTGAATGCTAGCCAATATCGTTGGTGTGAACTGCTGGTGATTTTTTTCATTCTCCCTATGGTGGCCTACCAATTCCGCGCTCACCTAAGCAATTGGTTATTCCCGGCGTTGATCATTTTAATGGCCATTTGCACTCACCTGCTGCTGACCGATCCACACTTTAAACGCTTTCGCTTAACCAGTTTGGGGGAGTTTTCAACGGTTAAACGCCGGTTGTTTACTACTTTTTTTGCCGGGGCGATGTTTTCCGCGATGTTTTACGGTTTGTTAAGCCAAGGCAATTGGTTTGCTCTCCCACTGCACTCACCGCTGGATTGGTTAATGCTGCTGCTTGCCTATCCTATTCTATCGGTATTACCGCAAGAGCTGATTTTTCGCAGTTATTTTTTCCATCGTTATAAACGTATCTTACCCAGTAAAAACCAACGCATCATCTTAAGTGCTGTGGTGTTTGCCTTGGCACACTGTGTGTATGATAACTGGGTGGCGGTGGCGCTATCTTTTGTCGGTGGTTTGTTGTTTGCTTATACCTATGCCCATAGCCGTTCATTGGCAGTGTGTGTATTGGAGCATAGTCTTTGGGGGTTATGGATGTTTACCATTGGGGTTGGTAGTTATTTAGACTCGGGAGTGCAATTTAGTTAGCAGTGACCCCAAGACAAGCTTGAGGTCACCAATAATCTAGAAGCCAAATAAGCTGATGGCAAAGTACTTAGTGGCGACGGTATTGACAAAGATCACCAACAAAATGACCGGAATGAATGTAGACAGAGAGAAGTTGATGTACTTTTCGGTAAAGCTACCAATGTAACCATCACACCCTTGTGCTAATTCTTCACTTAGCCCTGACTTTTTCCAGCGATAAGTAACAAATAAACACACCATCAAGCCATTTAGCGGCAAAATCGTGTCGTAAAAAACATCGTAAACTAGGTCAAAAAAGCTCTTTTGGCCGTCACCGTAATAAATAAAGCTGGTTAACCAATCCACCATACCAAACGACATAGTAGATAAAATGGTTAATAACCCGGTTGTGAGCGCCAACACGATCAGAGCTTTTTTACGTGAGATGTTTTTTTCATCCATTAACGTGGCCGTTGGTACTTCAACAATAGAAACCAGTGACGTGATCGCTGCAAAAAACACTAACATAAAGAAAATTCCAGCAACGATGGACGCGCCAACATAGCCAATGTCATTTTGTAAGGCTAATAACAGTTTCGGCAAATAATCAAAGATCATCGACACCGATGAGTCGGATAACTCGGTTGGGTCAGTATCTGGGTTAAAGCTGAAAATGGCCGGCAGTACCATTAAACCGGCAATAAAGGCCACTAACGAGTCGGTCACTGCAACCATCTTTGAGCTACCAACGATGTCGTCTTTTTTAGAAATATAAGAGGCGTAAGTGATTAAAATACCCATTCCCAGCGATAACGAGAAAAAGGCTTGGGATAAGGCGCCATTTAACACACTGGCGTCCATTTTAGAAAAATCAGGCACTATGTAGTAGCGTACACCAGCCATGGCGTTATCAAGCGTAAGCACATAAGCGACCAAGCCTAACAACATCACAAATAAGGCTGGCATCAGTAGTTTAGCGGCTTTCTCAATCCCTTCTTTGACGCCGCCAATTAGAATAAGATTGACGATTACGCCCACCACCAGCATGTACAAGAATACGGTTTGGTCATTGATGAAAGTGCCAAAGTAACCGGGCTGCGCCAGTAAATCGAGGTTCCCCATCAGCGTTTGCGTTAAGAAGCCAAAAATCCAGACGGTGATCACCATGTAAAAAACGGCAATCATAAACGGCGTGAGAACCGCTAAGAAGCCCGCTATCGACCACTTTTTATCGCGATTAGACAGTTGTTTATAGGCACCATAGGGATCTTTTTGGGCTTTACGCCCCATGGCCATTTCCGCCATCATAACTGGCAGACAGATGAACGCCACAAATAAGGCGTAAATTAGTAGAAATGCACCGCCACCATTTTTCGTAGCAGAGACAGGAAAGCCGACTAGGTTTCCAATTCCAACAGCGGAGCCTGCCGCTGCCAATATAAAACCCAATCGCGAGCTAAAATGCTCTCGGTTTGCACTCATTACAGTCAACCTTATTATTATTTTCTATAGATATCCGCTCGACTCTACCAGCCTAGGCGCGTGCTTTTCAAGTTTAAATGACCAATCACCACAAAAAGCCCAGCTCCATTTACTTTTGTATTTTAGCCGTTTTATCATATGGTCGAGAACGGGTAAGAAAATGCCCTTAAAATCGATAAAAATAACAACAAATACTTAGAAATCTATCGGGAACTAATACTAATGCTTTATATAATCTATTCCACGGATGCCGAAGGCAGCTTGCAACAACGCCTTGCAACGAGACCTGCACACCTAGCACGGTTACAAGAGTTAAAACAGCAACAACGCTTATTTGCTGCAGGACCCCTTCCTGCCATTGACAGTGAAGAGCCGGGGGAAGCTGGGTTTAGCGGTTCTTTGGTGATAGCTGAATTTGCAAACCTTGAAGAAGCCAAGCAATGGGCCAGTGAAGACCCCTACATTGACGCTGGTGTTTACACTTCGAGTGTTGTAAAACCGTATAAACGTGTACTGCCTTAATAAGGCTGAACAAGAAGTTCAGCAAAGGTTAATTACAAACGCACTACATTAGCCCTAAAGTTATGACGTTAACAAATTCAGTATCTATGAAACCGTGGAGCTTAACATGCGATTGCAACTCACTCTAATAGCGTTGGTCTTGGCGTTCTTTTCGAGTGTAGCAGACGCTGACAGCCACAATGACAAAGATCGAAAAGCCATAAGCAAAAAACAAGCGGTGTCACTGGCGTTGAAAGAGTATGCTGGTAAGACACTAAAAATATCAGAAGAAAGTCAATATTTTGTTGTCAGAATTCTACAGTCGGATGGTCGTATTGTGGATTTAAAAATAAACAAAACGACGGGCGAAGTTAAGAAGGACTAAGCATGCGTATTTTAGTTATCGAAGACGATATTCAACTAGCGGAAAACCTGCGCACCGCGCTGGAAAAAGAAAAGTACAGTGTTGATTTATGCCATGATGGTGAGTCAGGCCTGTTTCATTTAGAAGAATATCCTCTTGATATGGCGGTCATCGATTTAGGTTTGCCGAAAATTGACGGCATAGAGATTATCCGTAAAGCCCGAGCTCACGGAGTAAAAATCCCGATTTTAATCTTAACTGCACGAGACCGTTGGCAAGACAAGGTTGAGGGGCTTGATGCCGGTGCCGATGATTATCTTACCAAGCCATTTCACGTAGAAGAGTTAATTGCTCGATGTAACGCACTTATCAGACGCAGTGCTGGGCAAGCCAACCCTGAAATTTGCATTGGCCCAATCAAAATTCATACTCGCTCGCAACAAGTATGGGTGAACGATAGAGAGTTATCTTTAACTGCCTATGAGTACAAAGTGCTGGAATATCTGATGGTGAACCCACAAAAAGTGATTTCGAAATCGGAGCTGACCGAGCATATTTACGATCAGGACTTCGACCTTGACTCAAACGTGATTGAAGTGTTTGTCTTGCGCCTACGCAAAAAGCTCGACCCGGACGGCACCCTTAACCCCGTTGAAACATTGCGTGGACGTGGCTATAGGTTCAAGAGTCAGTGGTAAACAGCTCACAAATTTCGTTAAAAATAAGGCAAGGATTTATCCTTGTCTTTGTGCTTATAGTGGCATTGCCAGCGCTGTTCTTTTCGGTTGGCAGAGCCTATTACACCACCTTAGTAGAAACCACCGAAAAAACCTTAGAAGCACACCTTTATTCACTAATTTCAGAAGTCGAGTTTGTCGGCTCTGGCATCGAGATGCCACGTAGTATTCTCGCCCCAGAGTTAAACCGTCTCAACTCAGATACCTACGCCCTCGTGTATCAAGGGCAAACGCTGGTTTGGTATTCTGAGTCGGCTGTGAACCTTTCCATTACTCCGCAGTTTTCCCAAAGTCAGGCCGGTGCCTCAGAGTTTACTAAAGTGGAGTATAACGACGAATTGTACTGGCAGCTCAGTCTTACCGTTATTCTCGGCAACGCCGAACAGTCTCAGCAAGCGCGTTTTGTGTTACTGAAGAAAAATGATGCTTTAATGGCGTTAATGTCTGGCTTTCGTAATACCTTGGTGAACTGGATGCTGGTAATGGGCGTGGTCATTGCTGGTTTAATGGCATTTGGCTTTGTTTGGAATGCCCGCCCCTTGCAACGGCTAGATAAAGAAATAAAAGAAATTGAAGCCGGTGAAAGAAACCAAATAACCGGACTCTACCCGGTTGAGCTACTCACCATCAAATCGGATCTGAACTTGTTGTTGGAGTCACAAAAACGCCAAAAAGAACGCTATCGTTCTTCCCTGAGTGATTTGGCGCACGCACTAAAAACCCCTTTAGCGGTGATTAAGTCGAGCCCGCTAGCCACCGATGCCGATGCCCAAGAGCAGTTAGACCGCATCAATGTGATGATAGAACATCAGTTAAAACGCGCCGCCACTGGCGCCTCCGACACTTGGAAAAAGCAAACCATGGTGGCGCCAGTATTAAACTCTATTCTCAATGCCATGGGAAAAGTTTATCATGACAAGCACATTCAATTTAGTAGTGATTGCAGTGAGAAAGTTGCTTTTCTAGGGGATAAAACCGATCTCATGGAAATATTAGGCAATATTATCGATAATGCTTGTAAAGCATGCCGCAATCAGGTCGATATAAAAGTAAGTGCGCCAAAAAAACGTGTACTGCTTATTACTATTGCAGACGATGGTCCGGGCATACCTGAACATCAGCGTTCAGATTTGCTAACCCGAGGTACTCGTCTCGATACCTATGAAGCAGGACATGGTGTAGGAATGGCCATTGTGTCAGATTTAGTTGAATCTTATCATGGCAAGATGACCATAGATTCTGCTGAACTTGGCGGTGCAAAATTCACAATCGAGTTTAATCATGAAAAAAATAGCTAGTCGATTACTTTTTACCCTAGTCCTATTTCCATTTGCCGTAACGGCGGCAGAGTTGAAAGATTGCAGTGAGTTGCAGTCAACCCACCCAGAAAAAGCAAAAAAGTATTTGATGTGTCTTGATGGCAACATCAACCGTTTAGAGCGGGAGCGCCAAACTTGGATCAATAAGCTGGTACTCGATACTAAAAAGTACGAAGAAGACACGGGCAACACGCAGATTCTGCCGATAATGAAAAGAGCGTTTAGTCACCAGGAAGGTTACATGGAAGACAGCTGCCGTTGGCGTTACCTTTTAAGTATGCCCAATGCCACTCGTTCAGCAATTGCCTACAAAAACTGCAAAGTTAAGTTACTCCAAGCTCATATCGATGAACTCAGTACTGCTACCGTGTTAGGTAGCAGTTTATAACTCATCGTACAGCAGTGCTGCTTAGCAGCACTGCACCATCAACTAGGCTCGCTGGGCTGCTCTGAGCCCAATAAGATAGCCAGCCACTTACCATCTTCGCTGTTTTCTAGAGCAATTTTTACCACCATGGTGAGTGGCACAGATAACAACATGCCCACGGTGCCTAACAGCCATCCCCAAAAGATTAATGATAAAAATACCACCAAAGTGGATAGCCCCAAACCACGCCCCATAAAGCGTGGTTCGATAATATTACCCATAAGCGTGTTGATGCATAAGTAGCCTGCCGCGACCAAACCACTGACAAGCGGGCCTTGTGTTACTAATGCCAACAGCACTGGTGGTAAGGCAGCAATAATTGAACCAATATTGGGGATATAATTTAACAAAAAAGCCACCACGCCCCAGAGAATAAAGTAGTCAACATTCAAAGCCCAAAGCAGTGTCGACGCCACTACGCCTGTGGCCAGAGAGACCACCGTTTTAATCGCCAGATAACTGTTGATGGAATCTAAAAAGCGGTCAATCTCTTTCATTTTCATTTCTGGGTCATCAAGTGCTAAGTGCACTTTATGCCCTATGGCGGGCGCTTCAAACAGCATGAACACCACAATTAATAAAATTAAAAAGCTGTTGGCCATCACGCCACCAAAGCCGGTTAACATATTGGCGGCAACATCAATCAGTTTATTGGGATCCAACAGGCTGATCAGCTGTTGTTTATCCAATAGGATATTGTAGTTAGCAGCCGTGCTTGCAAGCCAAACAAACTTTTCTTGTAACTCTTGCTTGTATGCCGGTAACTGCTGTGTGAAATCATTCACTGATTGGCCAACTAAGCCGCCAATACTGGCGCCGACCAAGATAACCAGAGCAATAATAATCACAATCGCAATGCCTTTTGGTATCTTGAAGCGAGCGAGAAAACGCAGCATTGGATTGCAGATAATGGCAATAAACGCAGCGAGGATAAACGGAACCACAATTTCTGAGGCCAATTTAATGCCCCCTAACACCACAAACAGTGCGGCAAGCACCACAAAGGTTTTATTTATTCCTGTCACACTAGACACGGCACACTCCTTATTGTTTTTTTCTATTCTAAAACAAACCACCTATAATAGGAATGAGTGATCTAACTTACTGGCTTTACGTAAGTTTGGTATCGAATAAAGCAGGAATTAACGATGAATATATTTATCACTGGAGCAACCGGGCTGATTGGCAGTAAATTGTGCCAATTTCTAGTTCACAAAAATCACATCACGGCATTAACCCGCGCTCCTGAAAAGGCACACGCGGTATTACCTGCCAAGATAGAATGCGTTACTGACGTGGCTCAAGTTGATTTCAATGATATTGATATCGTTATTAACCTGGCTGGCGAACCCATTGCATCAGGGCGTTGGACACAAAGTAAAAAGCAAAAGATTTATCAAAGCCGTATCGGTATTACCGAGGCCATAGTAACGGCTATTAACGCTGCGGATACCCCGCCACATACGTTTATTTCTGGCAGTGCAATTGGTTACTATGGCCGCCAGCCCAGTGACTTGACCATTGATGAGTCGTTCGACCAATGTTTTGATGAGTTTTCACACCAGCTTTGCAAAGAGTGGGAAGAAACCGCACTTCGCGCCGAGTCTAGCGACACTCGAGTGTGCCTACTTCGTACTGGCATTGTGCTGGCTAAAAACGGCGGTGCGCTGGAAAAAATGCTACCACCCTTTCGTTTTGGGTTAGGCGGGCCAATCTCAGATGGTAAGCATATGATGTCGTGGATCCACATCGACGACATGGTGCAATTGATCTTGTTCGTCATCAAACATCAAGAAATTCAAGGCCCAGTTAACGCAACGGCGCCAAACCCAGTAGATAACACAACCTTTTCAAAAAGCCTTGCAGAGCAATTATCGCGACCTTGTATTTTTACCGTGCCCGCTATCGCCATGAAGCTCGCCTACGGTGAAATGGCTGACTTACTGCTATATGGCCAAAAAGTGGTGCCAAAAAAGTTACTCGACAACGGTTACCGCTTCCGCCACCAACGCATAAACGATGCCTTTGAGGCGCTCGGACTTTAATTAGGAATAGACCCCAAAGGATCCGCATTCGTTTTGCAAAGGCTTGCACAACATGGTGCAACTACTTAGTTAAGCGAGTGATTTCTTTATTGCGGTCTGTTTCTATTTTATAGGCTTTAAACTCTTGATATAAAGCCTTTTGTTCATCCGGCGCTAACACAATTTGGCTGCTGTTGATAAGCGCTTTAAACAAGCTTTTACTCTGCTCAGAGGGCAATGTGGTCAAGGCACAAAAGTAGTCTTTGCCTGCTATCGCAATGATGTCTGCTTTCAATACCCGAGATGCAGCTAAGTGCTGCTGGATTAATTGCTGAGACGTGGAACTAAAAGTAGCTTCAGGGCGCTTTTGCGTGTCATTATCGCCTAAACTGGCGTACGCTTTATCGAGCTTAACTACCTGTGATGCTAGTCGCTTGGCGAGCACTTGATTTGCGTTTGCGACGGCCATTTTTTGGTCGTTAAAGATATTTCCCGAGTATTCCACGCAGTCAGTGGCTGACACTCCACCCGCAACGTAAGGATTCACCACCCAATCAGGAATATCTATATCTGGGCCTGCTGAAGCAGGATTACTGCTCGAGCTGCAAGCACTTAAGCTCACAATCACCATAACCAATAAGCCAAATTGTTTCACTGTCATATGGGTTCCTTAATCACGCCGGCCCGAAGTTCAATTTAGCAAAGAACGCGCGACTAGATAGTAATAAAGTGTAAAATAATTCCAGCGGTTAAATGGTTTTAGATTTTTCGGGCTGCCAAGGCAGTAAACGGTTGATATGGCACTCTGGCTTGGCTAGCTCCTTTAACCTCATACACACAATCGGCAACATGACTGGAACCAATTAAATGTTAACCGGAGAAATAAAACTTAAGAAATTGATTAAATTGAAGATTTAAATTAGCAAAATACGCAAAGGGCGAGGGCGTTCAAAATTCTGTGTCAGATAATAACGCCTAAATATCCAAGTACCC